>CAZMBH010000051.1:0-4625 GCA_964564535.1 uncultured Gammaproteobacteria bacterium | reverse complement strand
TGTGAGTCCGCGGGGACTCGAACCCCGAACCAATGCCTTAAGAGGGCACTGCTCTACCAGTTGAGCTACGGACCCAAATTTAAGTGCTCCCAGGAGGAATCGAACCCCCATCACTGGTTCCGACCCGCCTGCCTCGCTGTGCCCTTAGAGGGAATCGAACCCCCATCAATGGTTCCGAAGACCATTACTTTATCCATTAAGCTATAAGGGCTTCGGCACGGCGGGCAGGAGACCAGCGATCTCCGTTAAGCTATGGAAGCTGACGCACTAATATATTATACTAAAACAATGCTCCAACTGATTCTATATTTAGTTTTAGTTTTTTCCCTTTTGATATTTCTTCTTTTTATGTCTGTTTACGGAATTTCATTAATTATTTCTTCGCTTTACGGTGCACCTTACGTCCCGACTAGAAACAAATTGGCATTGGAAATTTTGAAGGAAGTTAAATTCAAAAAAAACGGCTTATTCGTCGAACTTGGCAGTGGTGACGGCAGAATTGTTCGAACCGCTGTAAGAAATTATGGTGTTCGAGGATTGGCAGTTGATATTAACGGATTATTGATTATTTGGTCGAAAATCCTTAAGTTCCTGGATCCCCGCCTTCGCGGGGATGACCGGTTGGTTTTTTTAAACAAAAACATACTAAAAGTTAACCTTACAAAAGCCGATTATATTTATCTATTTTTATTTCCTGCCCTAATTAAAAAACTTTTACCAAATTTTAATACCCAGCTTAAAAAAGGTACAATAATTATTTCACACGGTTTTCCAATTGAAAAATACAAAAATAAGTTGATAAAAAAAGTCAACCGAAGCACATTTCCGACTTACTATTACAAGATTTAAATAATTTCTTCTTTTCTCTTTCTCACAAAACTTATCCATTCTTCAACTACTTCAAAGATCAGTTTAAACGGAGCCTCAATTATAAAATCAAAAATAAAGATAAAGAAATTTAGCTTAGCAAGACCTGAACTAAAAAATTTTCCCAAGGATAACATGGGCATAAAGAAAAAATCGCCTATTGGAGCTAAAATGCTCGCTTTTTCTTCAAGGCGCAATTCTTTTGTTACCTGACGTATTCTATATGAAAAGAATGATACGACGCTTACAAAAAATATAAAGATTGCTTGACTGACTAAATTAAACCCTAAATTGCTTAAAAATTCATATATTAAAGATAAGGTAACTAAAAATGTCAACGTATAAAATACGGTAAATCCAAAAATCAAAAGCGGTCTTTTAGTTGTTGATTTTTTCGGCACAAAAGCTACCTTAGTTTCAAAAGATTTATCTTCATCAATAATATCAACAATTCTTTGGAATATTTTTTTGGTATTGTCGTCGCCCGGAACTTTGAAAAAGCCAAGTATCCCGATCATTAAGATTGGAGGAAAAATACTGTTGATAATAATTGCGTTTCGATTAATCTCGCCATAAAAATACATGGAAACAGGAATTTCCAGAATTATGGCAAAAATCATTTTCGTTAATAAAATGTATATAAAGCTCCTAACAGCAAGTGTTCGGATGTGAGCACCTAGTTGTTGGTATTTTAATCTGCAAGTTGTGTCTACTTCGTTCCAAAGTTTTTCTCGATCAGTTAAAATCATTTGTAGCTCGTCAGGCTTATTTTTAATAAGTGCAAACAATATTAAAAATGGCGGTAACTGTTTTCGGACAAATTTTGCAAGGTTGTCAACATAAGGATTACTTGCTGTATCATCAATTTTTTTAAATATTGTTGGGAATTTTGAACCAAGTGAATTTAATTCTTTCGCCGTGTAATTAAAAAGCGTTTTGTAAAATGTTGTAAATAAATGGTATCGAAGATAAGACCTGTCACTTTTAGCAAAAACTTTTTCTATAGCAACTAAGAAATATGCATCTTTTTGGTCTTCTTTTAACCCTTCAATTTTTATTTTTCTCCGTAAAACCTGATATATAAAAAATGTCAGATTCGATTGAATAGCTGCTGATTCAGGTTTTAATGTCTCTTCAATCTCGCAAGTGAGTAAATCCATTAAAAATTGATCAAGAAATACTCTTAGTTCATTATCACGGCCAACTACCAGTTGACGTTTAAGTAAAACATATTTGTCTACTAAGTTTTGAATTATGACATTATCCTCAGCTCCTAGCACACCATTATCGAAATACCTTGCCCAGAGAAGTTCGCGAAGTAAATTCTCTGCTTCTCCATGACCGTCCGGATTTAAAGAAAATCGGCGCCGTAAAATACGTTCAATTGCCGCCCGAAGAATAAGATGATCTTCACGGTATTCAACAGCATTTCGAACTTTCTCGTAAACGAGGGCAAAAAAAGAGACCGTTTGAGAAACCGATAGAGCTGAAATATCATCCGGGCGAACTCTTTTTTTTCCGGTCTTAAAAGTATCAAGAAGCGCCTTGGTATATTGAGAAAGTGGGATTGTATTGTTTTCTGTTGTTTTAATCTCTTCGTCTGGCATAAAGTAGCCATATTATACGATTTTTAGGTTATTTTTACAAGGTCCGTCCCGAAAGGTCAGTCCCTTTAGGGTCTGACCTTAATTGAGAGAATCTACGTTTACACCAACTTTAAAGTCGACTTCTGATAGTCCATGAAGTATTTTATTGATCTGATTTTTTAATTGGTCGTACTTTTCTTGTGTTTTGCCTTCAAATTTAATCGTCAAATAAGGTCCATTTTGTGAAGCCCGGACAATCATCATCTCATCAGTTGTGTCCATTCTGACCCCGTCTGACTCAACGTATTTAGCTTCTGGGTAGAGTTTCTTAATTTCCCCACCTATTTTATCGGTAACAACGGCAAATTTTATATTATCGGCGCAACCTACCTTTATTTCCGGACTGGAGAAATAATGAGGAAGCTTAGAAATCGTTTCCTTCAACGACTGGTTAACCCTGGTTAGGTAAGCCAACAAACGAAGAGAAGCAATCGCCCCGTCGTCATGTCCATAAAAATTGTCAACAAAGAAAAAATGTCCGCTTAATTCTCCGCCGAATATTGCTTTTTCTTCACGGACTTTGGCTTTAATAAAGGAATGGCCGGTTTTCCACATAATTCCGATACCATTATTTTGTTTAATTACTTCATCTACTTGCTTCGAGCAAAGAACATTAAAAATAATTTTTGATCCTGGAGCAAAATCTAAAACATCTTTAGAAAAAATAGCCACGAGAGTATCATTCCAGATCAAATTACCTTCATTATCAACAACTCCCATCCTGTCTCCATCAGTATCGTAAGAAAAACCCAAATCCGCTTTTTCACTTACTACCCGTTTAGCCAAACGTTCCTGGACTTCTTTTTCGGTCGGATCGGCAACACCGACTGGGAATGTTGGATCAGGAGTAGTATTTTGTTCGATCACTTCACAGCCGACTGACCGTAATATTTTTGGGAGGAACAACCCTGTTGTGGCGGCACAGGAATCGACGACTACTTTAAATTTTCTTATTTTACCGATTCTTCGCATTAAGTCTTTTTGATAATCCGGAAATATGTCTTGTTGAATATGTTCTCCAGTTTTCTCTAATTTTATAAATTTACCGGATTTAACCAATTCGCGAAACGCAGTAATTTCTTCCGTTACCATCGTCTCCGAATAGCCTGTTCCAAATTTAAATCCGTTATATTCTTTTGGATTATGAGAGGCTGTAATCATAACCATACCTCTCGTCCTAAAAAAATATTGAGCAAAGTAGCATATTTGAGAAAGGGTTATTCCGATATCATAAACTGTCACTCCTGACTCAATTAATCCCTTAACAAATATATCTCTGAATCGAGGAGAAGATTCACGGGAATCAAAACCAATGACACAATCGTAGATTCTTCTTTGCAGTAAGTAAGTGGCGTATCCTTTGGCAAGAATTAAAACATTTTCATCGTCAAGATCTGTGCCAACAACTCCCCTCAAATCATAACCGCGGAAAACATGGTCCGGAACTTGTTTCATTTGTTAATTATAAGTAATAACAGGCTAATATATCAAGCGACTTTTTGACTGAAAATGGAGTTCCGTTTGTCTTTGAATTAACATCTATGCGATGCATTCCCTGATAAAAATTTATTAAATTTTTTAGCTCCCAATATTTTGCTTGATTTGCCAGTTTGCCGATCTGCCAAGACATCAATTTTGGGATTTTTTCTCCCATTTTGGTTATTAAAATATTTCTCATATGGCGCGCCAGCATTATAAAAATAAAAATATCTTCAGTTGATTCTGATAACACATTTAATGTGTCGATAAAGGTTTTAAGGTTGCCCGGATAGCACGAATCCAAGAGCTTAAAAATATTCCTATCTGGTTTAAATTCCTTAACAATAATTCCCTTGATTGATTTTAAATCTCTTGACGAAGTTTCTTCCTCCCAGTCAAAAACCTGAATTTCTTTTGAGGCAATAATTGCCTTAATTTTTTTTTCGTTCCTGTCACTCATCTTTTTAAAAACCTTTTTGTTTAAACCTTGAGTAAAATAGGCACGTTTTAAGGCAAAAAGTGAGATTTCGGAAGATCCTGTTTCATCAAGCTCTAACACCTGATGATAATCAACGTTGACGATCTCGTAATCTTTTTCTTTAAGTAACCTCTGTTGATCAGTAAAATAATTTC
>CAZMBH010000050.1:0-6919 GCA_964564535.1 uncultured Gammaproteobacteria bacterium | reverse complement strand
TCAGGCAATTGTGGGAGAATCCTTCGGAGCAATTTATAAAAGAAACGCAATCAATTCAGGAATACCTCTTATTGAAGCTGTCGGAATATTTTCAAATGGAAAATTTTCTTCAGGAGAAGAAATCGAGCTGAATATCGTATCTGGAGAAATTAAAAATATTTCACAAAACAAGATTTTCAAAGCATCCCCATTGTCCAAAGTTGCCATGGATATCTATGAAGCAAAGGGTTTGATGAATCTTTGATGAAAAAAAAAATTCTTTTTATTTTCGGAACAAGGCCGGAAGCGATAAAGCTTGCTCCTCTCATTATTCTTGGGAAGCAAAATAGAAATTTCAGAGTGTTCACATGCTCCACCGGTCAACACAAGGAGATGCTCTCACAGGTTATTGATTTTTTTTCTATAAAGATTGACTATTCTCTCAGAGTAATGAAGCCAAATCAGTCACTCTCCTATCTCACAGGAGAAATCGCCAAAGGATTGGAAGATATTATTTCCGAAACAAAGTTTGATTTAATCATCGTGCAGGGCGATACTACAACCGCATTTATCGGTTCTCTGATAGCCTTTTACCATAAAATTCCGATCGCCCATGTGGAGGCCGGACTAAGAACACATGACAAATACGCGCCTTTTCCGGAAGAATCCAACAGAGCAATGATTTCAAGAATCTCAGATTTCAATTTTACTCCCACGGTAGTTTCTCAAAAGAATCTGCTTAGAGAAAATATAGACTCAAAGAATATTTTTATTACCGGAAATACAGTAATTGATGCGCTCTTGCTGGGAAGAAAAATAATAAAATCAAAGACTTGGTCTAAGAAATTAAAAAAGGAGTTTGAGTATCTTCCTAAGAATAAAAGATTGATTCTTGTAACCGGACATAGAAGGGAGAGCTTCGGTCTGCCTTTTGAAAATATCTGCAATGCCATTAAAACAGTAGCAGAGCAGAGAAAGGATATCCATATTATATATCCTGTTCATTTGAATCCAAATGTGAGAAGGCCGGTAATGAATATACTTGGAAATATTAATAATATCACGCTTATTGAACCTGTATCATACCCTGAAATGATTTACTTGATGGAATTTGCTGATGTGATTCTAACGGACAGCGGAGGAGTTCAAGAGGAGGCGCCTTCTTTCTGCAAGCCTGTTTTCGTAATGAGAGATGTTACCGAAAGACCTGAAGGAATAACTGCCGGTGTCGCAAAACTTGTGGGATCCGACTCCAAGAAGATAGTCTCAAATATTATTAAAGTTTTAAATGATGATAAATATTACAAATCATTTTCATTAAGAAAGAATCCTTATGGAGACGGAAAAGCTTCTCGCAGAATTTTGAATATCTTTGAGGAAGTTTTAAGATGAATATCGGACTTATCACACCTTGGTTTGAACGGGGAGCCGGCAATGTATCAATTCAGTATCACGAAGCTTTGTCAAAATCCAACAAAGTATTTATATATGCTCGAGGCGGAGCGCATTACGAGAAGAAAGATGAAAAATGGAGTAAATTCAATGTCACTTACGGCTTAAGAATTCCTTCTTATGCGCGAGATCAAATTTCTCCGAAACATCTTTCGCGCTGGATTATAAATAACAAGATTGATATATTATTTTTTAATGAGCAAGTCTCCTGGGAGATTATTTTGTGGCTGAAGTTGAATATGCCGGAAATCAAGATCGGCGCATATATAGATTACTATACTGAAGAGACACTTCTGCTTTTTGATATGTATGATTTTCTGATATGCAATACAAAAAGGCATTTTTCTGCATTCAACTGGCATCCTCAGGCTTACTTTATACAGTGGGGAACATCAAAGAGCAGTTTGAATTATAATGAAAATAATGTCGGTAAAAAGGCTCCTGTTTTCTTTCATTCTTCTGGCTTGAATCCTCACAGGAAAGGAACTGATTTTCTTATAAGAGCATTCGACAAAATTGAAAATGAAGATGCAAAACTGATAATTCACTCTCAAAATGAATTATTATTTCAGGAGGATGACCTTAACAAAATCATCAACTCAAAAAACATTGAAATTATTAAAAAAACCATACCGCTTCCGGGGCTTTATCATTTAGGCGATGTTTATGTTTATCCCTCAAGACTTGAAGGCATCGGACTGACAATTGCAGAGGCTTTAATGTCTGGTTTGCCTGCGATTGTTCCAGATGCGGCTCCAATGAACGAGTTTGTTGAACATTTAAAAACAGGGTGGCTTGTAAAAATTGATAGATTTGTCGCAAGATATGACGGATATTATTGGCCGCAGTCTTTTGTTGATTTAGATTCATTAAAGAGTGGTATGGAATTTTTTATAAATAATTTTTCAGAAATGCGGAAATTCAAGAAAAACGCCAGAGTGTCAGCCGAGACATTTTTTGATTGGGAAAAACAACATGATGCAGTAAATAAAGTTTTTGGGGAATCTAAAGTAAAAAGTCCCGAGAGCAGAACTGTTGACATATGTAAAAAATATATTTTGAATAAAAATCAACAATTACCGGATATAATGAAAATAGTTTTATCTAAAGCTCCGCTTCCTTCAGCTTTTAAGAATTCGATCTATTCATCCATATTGAAAAAAAAGTGGGAGAGCAAAATATCATAGCCTGAGAATTCTTTTCAATCCCTGTTTTACAACTCCATCCAATTTAAAAATTAATATAACCAGAGTCGAAGAGACTGCCATTAAAAGTATTTTCATTACAATTACAAATAGACTGTTTTTCAATAATCCTGCAACTGCGCATATAGCAATTATTATAAGACCTATAAGAACTTTTTTTAAATTATGATCGAATTTAATCTTCTTTGAAACCTCTCTGTAGGTCAGAATGTAGATTAAAAAAGTCGAAACTAAATTTGTAAGACTGACAATTCTATAATCAAAATATTTTAAAAGCGATAGATTTAAGAGAATGTTTAAAACTGCTCCTATTGATACAATACCTGTCAAGACATATGTTTTTCTTATTATCATAAAATAAAATGTGTGAAAATAATAAAGAACATATAAAATATTTGAAACTGAAATTATTGAAATTACTATTATTGATTTCATATACTCCACCGTAGCAAATACTGATATCATTTCCCCTGCAAATAAAGAGAGAAAAGCACCTACAAGAAAGCAGAAACCGGAAATTTTAAGGAAATATGAGCTGAATATAGCATCTTTTTCATTTGAGTTATAATATATTTTCAGACTCTCCACTCCCCATACAAGAGAGAATGGCGTTAATATCAGAATATTAAGAAGTGTGCCGATTCTGTTTCCCAAAGAGTACAGTCCTGCTTCATATCCGCCTCTTATATTCGTTATTATGATCCTGTCTGACATATTTACAAACCACATTGACAAGCCTGAAATCACTATCGGAGCACCCAATATAAATATTTCTTTGATTATTGTTTTGTCCCATATCAGAGAAAATTCCGGCAATAACATGATTGTTGAAAGTATAAATACCACTCCCTTTGCCAAAAACATACCAAGAAAAGCTCCTTCAATACGCATATTCATCACAACTATCAGAAAATAAGTAAATATTAAAGTCAATGCTGAAGCTAAAACTGAAAAAAATGCAAATATTTTTGATTTTTCTTTTGCCCTGAATATATTCAAAGGCACTTCAATTAAGGATTCCGAAATCGCTGACAAAATAATGATTGTGAATATTCGAGTAGAATCTATTCCTATCAGCCATTTTATAAGATTGGCGCAAAAAATCATTGAAATTGCTCCCACCAGCAATGTTACTGAAAGGGAATATGCATAAGTGAGAAAAATAATCTTTTGCCGCTTTCCAGAATCTTCCATATATAATTTTAGCATAGCTGCAGGGCCGCCACCTTTCATTATGATGCTTAGAACGGTATAAAGTGTTAACCCGGCCGAAAATATCCCAAACTCCTCAACTGTCATGTGTCTGGTGTATAGAGGGACCAAAAGAATGGCTATAGATCGGGAAATTATATTCCCAATTCCAAAGATTGCAGATTGCTTAATTATTCTGTTCATACGGGATTGCCGTCTTGCTTGAATTATAATTTACCAAAATTGCAAAAATTATTCCTATTATGAGGTTGAACCTGTAAATATACATAGCACTTGAAGAAATGCTTATTACGAGATAATTTAGCATTGAAACAATCAATGCAAAAACAATGTAATTTTCTCTATCATAAATCAAGATTCTTACAGCTTTAACGGAAAGAGTGAAAAAAATGAGAAGAAGGGAAAAAAGTCCTATCAAGCCCATTTTATAAACGATTATTACATATGAATTATCAATCACTTCCTTTTGGAGACCTGTGTTCTTTTGAAATACAGGAGCTCCGATTCCTGCTCCCATAAATGAGTCATCTGTGACCATTCTCATGACTTCTTTGAAATCCTCCTGTCTCACTCCCAAAGCTCTGTCATCCGATATTCTCTCGCTGGACATCGTGTTCATTCTTTCTCTGAGAAGCTTGAATATATTAAAATATTTGTTCGTAAAAATCAATGATCCAGTAGCAAACACAGTAAGAATAGCTATTACAATAATTATTCTTTGAAAGGTATTCCTATTGAAACCAAGAGAAAATAAGAAATATCCAAATCCCAAAATTATATCTGCAAAAAGAATGAGCCATAAACTTCTTTGAAGAGACAAAAGAGCAAGAATTATCCCTATAATGCATATTGCAATACGCACTGCTCTGTTCATCACACTCTGTTTAATAAATAATGAAAAAAAGGCAAGAGGAAATGCAAACAATCCTATATTTGCCTGCTGTGTCACAAGTCTCTTAAAATCAAAATGCACAAAATTATAATAATATCTAAGGCAATATTCAATAAAAATAATTGCTGTAGCGAGAAAAATTACTTTTTCGTATTTTTTTGCAAGCAGAATATTATCACTTTCATCATTTAACAACAAAACCATTACATAGAGTGACTGATAAAAAAATTCTCTGACAAGCCATTCGGATTTATACCCTTTCAAATAACCCATAATTGTAAAGATTATCAAAATTCCTTCAAAGAGAATGAAACTCACAGGCAGATAATTTATCCTATTTTTGATATTATTGTAATTTAATGTGTTTTTAACTAACAAATAGACCAGCAAAAGTATAAACCCTCCGATTATATGATAATCATTAATTCCTATGGATACCGGAGGTGAAGCATAATTACTCAATGGAAAAATCAGAATTGCGAACATAAACAGCAGAAGCATATTCTTTACTATCAGGTACAAATATAAAACAATAAAAACTGCAACAATAAATAATGCAAATAATAATAGAGTTTTGCCGAATAAAAAATAAGAGAGAATGAGAAGTCCCGCTAAAACCATCAGACCGAAAATTTCAAAAATTCGATTTCTTTTCAGACCATTAAGCATTTGAAGGTTTTGACTCTTTATAGATTGAATAAATCATAGAAAGTATCAGACCCAAGAATAATCCCAGAATAATTCCATCCCTCTTTTTAGGGAAAATATGAGTTTCAGGAATCTCGCCCCTATCAATTATATATATTGAAGGAACTGTATTTTTTTCATTAAGGACAGCCTTTTCAAGCTCGGCTTTTACTGTAGTATATAGAGTTATTGAAATATCGGATTGAATTTTTAAAGCTATATACTCCTTGATCTTTGAGGGAAGCTTTGCCAATGAAATTTGATTTGATGATGATACGCTGTTGTAAAGACTGTCAATAACTGCCTCTGTTATCTTTGATTCTCTGTCAAACTGTTCGTATAATGATTTGTCATTTAAGACTATTAAAGCTTTTTCTTTATTGATAAGCTGATTGGTCAATTCCTGCTTTAAAGGCATTACAATATTTGTGTAATATGATTCATATTCAATTTCCGGATATACAAGATTTTCTCTATTTTGAAAGGATTTCAAACTGTCAAGGCGGGACTCCATTACACTTAAAAGCTCTCTTTCTCTTACTTCAAGATACTTGCGGTAATTTCTGGCGAGAAAAATTTCACTCTCTTTATAAAATGAATCTATAACCTCAAGATAAGAATTAGTAAGCAGAGTTGCAAACTCAGGGTCATTGTCAACAGCGCTTAGCAGAATCAATCCGTCTTTTAAGGGACTCACCGCAATATTTTCTTTAAGCCAGCCATATGCCATAAAGTTTTTCTTTATCTTCTTTTTCTCCATAAGAGAAGTCTTTTTGATAATATTATCCATAATGAAACGGGTTTGAATAAGGTTTTCAATATAAATTTTGGAATTTCCCGAACTCGTTCCGGAAATCAATCCTTTCAGCAAATCAATTTCACCTGTGTTTGTAGAAGAATTGACAATGTAAAATGAACCTGTCGATTTATACTTTTTAGGCAAAGTAAGAGTCAGCAACAATCCCATAACAGCGCATCCTATAGAGATAATTATTATGAACCGAAGTTGTTTTTTTAAAATTTTATAAATCAGTTCAAAAGTATAATTCACATTTCACCCCTTAAAAAATAATTATTCTGTTCATTGCCAAAGCAGTGAGAGTGGTAGCTATTATTGAAAGAACCGTATTGAAATCTCTCATGTAAGCAAGGTAATTTGCCGGAATATGGATTTCATCTCCGGGAAGAACTTGGCTTGAAATATTTTTGTATTTACCGTTAGCTCCTTTGACCTTTATGCCGATAAAAGAACCGTAATGGGTTATTCCTCCGCACATTGCTATATATTCTCTCACCTTCAAATTCGGGTTATAGGAGAGAACCTTTGGACTTTCGACTTCACCTGTAACAAATACTACATCTTTGTAAATAAAAATATAATCTCCAAGCCTTACGTAATCATCCAGTGATTTATTCTCCACAACAGAACCGTTTCTAACAAGTATTGAATCACTTGATATATTTATTCCTGAAGGAAACTCACTTAAAAGCA
>CAZMBH010000049.1:3896-7157 GCA_964564535.1 uncultured Gammaproteobacteria bacterium | reverse complement strand
CCAACTTGATTGGAGGATCCAGAAAACTGGATTCCCGCCTTCGCGGGAATGACAATAATTCCATATTTTTTACTTTATTTATTTCTTTAGCTTTTTTGACATTCTACGGATCAATATTCTTAATTGCGCCGATGTTATTATATTTTCTATATAAAAAACAGTACAAAGTTTTCATACTAAATACTTTATACTTTATACTAGTATTTTTGTTAATCTCTCCCCTACTTTATCAGCAGCTTGTTAATTCCAACATAACGATGAGCGGAGTTACTAACTGGTCTTTAGTTTTAGGTAAAGCCAATATAAAAAATCTCCTTTTAATTCCCATAAAATTTTCGATAGGAAGAATAAGTTTTTATCCAAAGTGGCTGTACTGGGGAATCTCAGGAATTTGGACAGCATTTGTTGGTTATCTTTTAATTCAAAAGTCAAAAATCAAAAGTCAAAAATTAAATTCAAAAGTAAAAAGTTTAATATACTTGTTGATATTTCCATTAATATTAGGTTTTTTAGCTTCATTCTTCATTCCTATGCTCCAGTATTTTCGATTTATCTATCTTATACCTATAGTGTCCATATTATTAGGCTTTAGCCTGTCAGGCCAAGCGAAATTCAACCTCCGAGGTTATGTTTTGGTCGGCGGGTTTGTTGTATTTTCATTAGTTTATTTGTTGTTGCCGCAATTTCACCGGGAGGATTGGAAGAGTTTAGTAAAAAATTTACCAAAAGATAAACCTGTCTATATGATTACGGCATCGAGTGATCCGGTTAGATATTATTCAAGCAATTTGAGAGTTAAAGAGTTAACCCTCCTTCGCCAAGGCTTCGGAGGGCAAGGCGAGTTAGAAAAGGAAATAATTGTTATTCCTTATGCGGCTGAAGTTTATGGTTTGGATTATAAAGGCCTTTTAACTAAGAGCGGTTTTCTGCTAAAGAAGGAAACAAGTTTCCGCGAAGTAACCTACGAGAAATGGTCTAAGTCTTTCTAGGAAGTTTTCTATATTCGATGAATGAGGTAATAGAAAGTATAATCATTCCAATAAAAAACGATAAAGCCAGAGCATAAGGAGGACCGGCTAATTTTATTATCGGAATTAAATAGTAACAGCCAAGGCTGATGATAATAAAAATCGCTAGGTTAGAAATTAAAATATACACGGGTTTTTTAACTGTATACAAAAGAAAAAGCACCGGTAAATTAAGAAAGGTATAGATAAGATAAGGCCAGGTTAAACTTTTAGTAATTAGGGCAGTTTGGGCAAATTTTTCTGTGAAGAATAAATAGAAAACAACGTTAGGGGTAAAATATAAGGCAATAAAAAATACTGTCGGGATAAGCAGGTAAACTAATCCGGTCCGAAACTCTCTTCTCACCTCTTCCTGAGTTACAATCTTTGAAAACCTGGGTGAAAGAACCTGAGTAATACTGGCAATTGAAGCGATAACCGTCAGAATTATTTTTTGGGCTAAACCATAGTAACCGACTTCCGGCGACTTGGAAAGGAAATAAGACAGTAAGAAAAGGTCCATCCGTTGAGCGATATTAAAAAATTGCGAAGCAATAAAAAATGTGATTGTGTAACCGAAACGGAACTCCTCTTTTTTTACCTGAGCCTTTAAAATACTGAAGACAACATGTTTTTTCTCGAAAAATAAAAGAATAAAAAAGATAACCGGCCCCATAATTCCAAAAACGAAGATTATCGATCCGACTGTAATTAAATTCATTGGAATCATTATAAAAATCACAATAGTTTTGATTAAATTGGAAAGATTCAAAAAAATATTCGCTTTAAGAAATCTTTTAGCGGCAAATAAAGCATTTATTGCATAATTTTGCCAAACGAGAAATAGGACAGAAAAAGTTGTTATATAAAGCTCCCACCAGGGCGCTCCGGTTTTAAAGAAAACTTTATCTAAATAAGGAAAGAAAATAAAAAGCAGAGCAATAATTATTAAAGAAAAAGTGGTCTGGTAAAAAAAGATCGTTTTCAAAAATGTATAGATATTTTTTTGTTTTTTTTCGATCATGACCGGGAGATACGAATAGATGCTTGCGGTTGTGCCAAAATCAAGAATATTGGCAAGAACATAAGAGATACCCAACAAAACGCTTAACACTCCATATTCTGAAGGCTGCATTATCCGGACTAACAAAAAAGCAAAGAAGGCAATGAAAACAACATTGAGATAGTTTCCAATTGTATTTATGATGACGTCTTTACTGGTCGGTTTCTTAATAAAGTTAAACAGCCTCTGGATCATTTGATAATTATAATTGAAATTAAAATAATCTGCTATAATTTATTCTAATATGGCAAAAACAGCATTGGTTACCGGAATCTTAGGGCAGGACGGACCTTATTTAGCTAAGTTGTTACTGGAAAAAGGTTATAGGGTATATGGATTAATCAGGCGTTATTCTAATCCGAATTTTTCCAACATAGATTATTTAGGTATAACTGATAAGGTCGACTTTGTTGAAGGAGACATGAATGATGAGGCATCGTTATTAAACCTAATTCGAACATTACATCCAGACGAAGTATATAACCTTGCGGCACAATCGTTTGTCAAATCTTCTTTTGACCAAGCTAAATTGACGACTGAGGTTAATTCTTTAGGCCCTTTGTATCTTTTAAATGCCATTAAGTTTTTTTCACCTACAACCAGATTTTATCAAGCCTCAACTTCGGAAATGTTTGGGCTTCAGCACACCAATGGCTATCAAGATGAAAAAACACCATTTCATCCACGATCTCCTTACGGAGTTTCCAAAGTTTATGCCTATTGGATGACGGTGAACTATAGAGAGTCATATGGGCTTTTTACGTGTAACGGGATTCTTTTTAATCACGAATCTCCTATCCGGGGAAAACAGTTTGTGACAAGAAAAATCACTGATGGGATTGCTAAAATAAAAAATGGCTTAGTCAAGGAGTTGCGTTTAGGGAATATGGATGCTATGCGTGACTGGGGATTTGCTGGTGACTACGTTGAAGCAATGTATTTAATGCTACAACAAAAAGGTCCGGATGATTTTGTTATTGGAACAGGAGAAAGCCATACTGTCAAGGAATTTGTTGAATTAGCTTTCAAATATGCCAAGGTTCCTGATTGGAAGAAATATGTAGTTATTGATCCACAGTTTAAAAGACCAGCTGAGGTTCCTGTTCTTAAGGCTCGACCCGATAAAGCTTTTAAAAAACTAAATTGGAAACCAAAAGTTTCATTTGAAGATCTGGTCAAAATGATGGTTGA
>CAZMBH010000049.1:1275-3796 GCA_964564535.1 uncultured Gammaproteobacteria bacterium | reverse complement strand
CCGCAGGCCAATGATTCAAGCGGCGGCAGTCCGAATCCTTCATAGGAAGAAAGATAGACGGTCAAACTGGCAGCGCTATAAAGATATGGCAGATCTTCGTCTTCGACAAATCCGGTAAATTTGACCTTATCCTCCAACTTTAATCGTTTTATTATTTCAAAAACATTTTCATTTTTCCATCCGGCCCGCCCGGCAATGATAAATTTAAAATCGGAAAACTTTTTATCTTTAATTAATTCGCTAAATACTTCAATTGAGCGGACTAGATTTTTCCGGGGTTCGATCGCTCCGACGTAAAGTAAGTATTTAGTGTTTAGTATGGAGTATTTAGTTAATATTTGTTTAATTTTATTATTATTAATTTGTTTAAATTGTTCGCCGATTCCCGGATATAAAACAGTTACTTTTTCATTTTTAATCTGGGGATAAAGTTTTAATAAATCTTGTTTGGTATTTATTGAGTCAACAATAATTGTGTCATTGTATTTGATAGTTTTATCTAATTTTTTTTCATGGGCCCTGATGATCCTTTCCTCATGATACTGCGGAAAAAGTTTCCAGGTCAGATCATGGACGGTGGTTATTCCTCTGGTTCCCGGGAGCAACGGAGGCCTTAAGAAATCAGAAGAGAAAAAAATATCGACCTTGCCTATAAACCATTCAACCGGAATGATATGGAGCTTACTCCACCAAAGCTGCAGTAAAGTCGGAGGAAATCTATAGTCATAAATTTTTCCTCCAGCCTTTTTAAGCTCCGAAAGATAATAAAAATTATTCGGTCGTCTAAAGCTTGAGTAAAAAAGCCGGTACTCATTTTTTTTGTCTATCTCAAGAAGATTTTTTACAAGATTGAAGGTGTAATTAGCCACTCCGGATCCGGCATAAACAAGCATGGTTATGTCAATTCCTATCTTCATATCTATATTTTATCAGTTTATTATCTTAAAAACCTCTACCCACTTTGATGAATATTGGATCTTAGTACTTTTTTTTATTAAACTTAATTCCTCAGGTGTTAGATCAGTATTATCTTTTCCGGCGACGATATATTCGGCTTCGTATTGTTTCATCGACAAAACTCCTTTTGCAGTCGGCTCAACATCAACAGGATATGTCCCTAGCATCCAACCCTTTCTATGGTATAGCGAAAAAAGAACCGAGTTATTATTTGCCAAATATACGATCTTAGAATCTATCGGGATCACCTTTTCGATCTCCTTGGCTATCTGCAATTGACTTTCCGGTATTAAATCCTGAAAGTAATACTTACTGGTTCGATACCCGTTATAGATAGTAAAAAGCAAGGCAATAAAGATTGTAAAATAACAAAATAATTTATTTTTTCGTCCAATATAATTAATCAAATTAGTAAATCCGTAGCCAGCTAAAATTGCAACCGGAACAAGAAATATATCGGCATAATACTGATGAATGATATTTCCGTTGGGAACAATAAGCCAGTACATCGGGACAAATAAAAGCCAGATTATCACGAATAATATCGACTTATCCCGTTTGAGGAGAAAATTAACAAAACCCAACCCGGCAAAAAAAGACATTGTTTTTCCCATCACTTCTCCGACGACGTTTTTTAATAAAAGTCTCTTTACAAAAATTTCATAAGTGAAGAGAGACTTTCTTCCGTCCAAGATCCAATTTTCCCAACTGCTGTCAGCCACCTTAAATTGGGACTGCCAGATTTTCCAGAATCCGTAGATCAATGGGCTAAAGAATATATAGATAAAATACTCCCAATAAGCCGATCTTTTAATCCACATCAGAAATAAGTAGGCAGGTATTCCTATCAACATAAACGGTCTCGTTGCTACAGATAAACTTAGAGAGAGTAAAGAAATAATTAGCCATTTTAATTGCTGTCTTTCTTTCCAGTATAGATAGGCTGTCAGCGATATAAGGTACATACTAATTGCAAAGATATCAGGATGAATCGCATGACCGAGAAAAAAAATTGACCCGGGGGCAAAAATAAAAAAGAAGGAAGAAAAAAAAGCAATTTTTGAAGAAGAAAATAGTTTTTTAGTAAATAAGAAAAGTGAAAGGGCGGAGATAGTAAATAGAAAAAGATTTAAGATCCTGGCAAGTTCAATATGCCAGCCAAATAAACGGTAAAGGAGGCTTATCGAATATTGATAAGCAGGAAATTCAAGAAAAAAATATGAATTTGTGTTTGTGACTGGTCTAATAAGACTGTTTTGCGGATACAAGATATTCCGATTTCTAAAAGCCAAATTATAGGCAACGCTTTCTGTGTCCGTCTGTCTCATCGAATGACCGTCAATTGGAAGAAGATGGAAATTTTGAAGTCTAACTAACAAACCTAATACTACGGCAATTATAAGAAACAGTTTCCATTTCATATTTTACAATTTACATTGTACACTTTTTTCACTTTACTCCAGTAAGAATAAACTGCTATAATTTTTGTATTAGTAATTATAAATAGTCTTATGAATAAAGTTGTATATGTTTGTCCAGGTACATGTAAGGCGGAAGTTTCAGA
>CAZMBH010000049.1:0-1175 GCA_964564535.1 uncultured Gammaproteobacteria bacterium | reverse complement strand
AAGTCTTTCCATTCAGGATTTTTTTCTTCAATTAATTTGATTTTCCATAGTCTATTCCATTTTTTTATTTGTTTTTCTCTTACTATTGCAGATTCTGGATTATTATGTTGTTCAAAATAAACTAAGTGATGTATCTCATATTTTTTAGTAAATCCATCTACTTTTTTATTCTTGTGTTCCCAAATTCTTTTTACTAAATTATTGGTTACACCAACATATAAGGTTCCGTTTCTTTGTGAAGACAGAATATAAACGCAATATGTTTTGTAAAACATATGACTGGATTCCCGCCTTCGCGGGAATGACTTTGAGTTTAATAATATCTACTAAAAACACTATAAAAAGTTGCGGCGATTAGGTATCCGATTAGTAATATATAAATAATATTTTTAAAACACTCCCCTATCTTTACTCTTTTAAACAAAGTTATTTTTTGTGTAAATTGAATGATTAACAAAATAATGAAAGGCAGCAAAGGAATAAAATATCTTCCTTGGACTCCATGAGCGGTAAACGTTCCGGAAGGCGTATTAAAGAAAAATGCTAAAAGGACGATAAAAAAATACGAAATTATTAATGTTGTAGACAATAATATTGTTTTGTTTTTCCGTAGGGGCAAGGCATGCCTTGCCCAAAAAATTACATACATAAAAAATAATCCATAAATAAAATATGAAATAGGATCAAGCCCGTATTCAAGCCAGCCAAAAATTCCAATTAAACTTTGTATATAAAAAGGAAATCTTTCTATTGTAGTTTTAATTAATACAGTTAAAACATTTAAGGGGTTTGAAACAAGGAAATTTATTTGCTCAAGTGGATTAATAGTTGAAGCTGTTAATGAATACTGCAGATCGTAAGTTCCGGTCAATTTTGACCAAAAATAAAAAGGAAAAAATATTAAGCTGGAAATTATCATCGGTTTTATTTCAAAAGGGATTAAAAAAAGAAAAAGAAAAAAAGTTTCATAACCGATCTTTTTACTCCATAAAAATAAAAATAAAATAAAAAATAATTTAAAATATTTTTTTGTCATTCCCGCGGAGGCGGGAATCCAGGCGTTAATTATTAACGTAAAAAAGGTCAAAGCAAACATAATATGTAGTGCGTCATAACTAAAAGAAGAAATTTGGTGCAGGGTCATTGGAAGGGCAAAAACAAAAAGAAGAATCAAT
>CAZMBH010000048.1:0-7386 GCA_964564535.1 uncultured Gammaproteobacteria bacterium | reverse complement strand
TTACGTTGTGACTGAAATTCAGGTAAAAAGTGATAAAAAGCAATTAGGAGATATGGTTAAGGATGATTTAAAAGATTATGTGAGTTCACCTAAGATCACAATCTTAGATGATAACGAAGCGTCTGATCTTGTTTTAATCTTCGCCACCGACTTCAAGTGATATAATTGACTTCATGGAAATAGATATTGAGCAACTAAAAAATAAATATCAATCAATTCTGAGCAAGGCCGATCTTATCAGCAAGAAAAAAGAATTAAAATCTTTAGAAGAACAAAGTTATGAAGCATCGTTTTGGAGCGATCCAAAAAAGGCCGGGGAGGTCATGAAAAAGGTTGCAGATCTTAAAAAAGAAATTGAGGATCTGGAAATGATTGAACTTTTGTTAGAAGAAAATCAGATTGACGATGCAGAAAAGCTTATCAATAAATATGAGGTTCTTCTTTTTCTTTCCGGACCCTATGACAAAGGCGGGGTTGTCTTTTCAATTCATGCCGGTCAGGGCGGAACTGAAGCAATGGACTGGTCAAGCATGCTCTTTCGGATGTATACCCGTTATTTTGAAAGGAAGGGGTGGAGATTTGAAGAGTTTGATCGGGTTGCCGGAGAGGAAGCCGGAATAAAAAGTTCTATCATTAATGTCTATGGAAAATTCGCTTACGGTTATTTAAAAGCAGAAGCCGGAGTTCATCGTTTAGTTCGCCAGTCCCCTTTTAATGCTGACAAACTACGACAGACTTCATTTTCACTGGTAGAAGTTCTGCCAATGATCGAAGATAAAGAAATTAGTGTCCGAGACGATGAAGTCGAATGGGAATTTTATCGGTCGGGCGGCCACGGCGGACAAAATGTCAATAAAGTTTCAACGGCAGTCAGGTTAATTCATAAGTCATCAGGGATTATTATTACTTGTCAAACGGAAAGAGATCAAGGCAAAAATAGAGAAAGTGCAATGAAGATTTTGCGGGCGAAACTATGGAAAATAGAACAAGAAAGAAAAGCCAAAACAATTGCCGGTTTTAAAACAGAGACAATGGCGTCTTGGGGTCATCAGATCAGGTCTTACGTCCTTCATCCTTACAAATTGATCAAAGACTTACGGACAGATTATGAAGAAACCCAGACTGATAAGGTGCTTGATGGCGAACTCGACAGATTTATTGAGGCCTATCTTAAGCAAAGTAAATAAATAGTTTAACCGTTTGATATTTTTCTTCAAAGTTGCTATCCTAATCCTATATGGAAAATAAAAATTTGATTCATACCTTGGAAACGAAAGTTGTTGATGGTATTCCTTATGTTTCTTTTTTTACTTTTATCGCGATTGCCGTTATCGTCGGCTCCATTTTAGGTTTTGGCTTTTCCCGACTCAATAAAAAAACCACCGAAAGTAAAGATACAAAAAATACCACTCAATCAGCCGGTATTGTTGATAAAAAAACCTTTAAAGACAGCGTTGAAGGTATTTTACGGGAGGGAGGAATCGAAGGAGAAGGAAACTTTCATATAGAGCGTCCTGGCGGAGAATCTCAAAATGCTTATTTAACTTCAAGTACCGTTGATCTTTCCAGTTACGTCGGTAAAAAAGTTAAGGTTTGGGGGCAGACTTTTTCCGGTCAAAAAGCCGGTTGGCTAATGGACGTTGGGTTGGTTGAGATCGAGAAATAGTTTATCAAGTTCATCAAGTTATAAAGTTCATCAAGACTTTTTTCTTGACAAACTTGATAAACTTGAAACTTTATAACTATGATCACATTCGATAAAGTTACAAAAAAATTTCCCCTTGGCAATACTGCTTTAAGTGATATTTCTTTTGAGATTGAAGATAATCAGTTTATTTTCTTAGTCGGCCAATCTGGGGCGGGAAAAACCAGTATTCTAAAAATGATTACACAAGAGATAAAGCCAACCAGCGGCTCAATCATCGTTGATGATTTTGATCTGACTGATAAAAATTTTTCTCAAAAAATTAATTTGCGCCGAAAAATTGGAATAATCTTTCAGGATTTCAAAGTTCTTGCCGATAAAAATGTTTTTGAAAACGTCGCTGTCAGTCTTAAGGTAATCGGATTAGATCATTCAGAAATTAGAACCGAGGTAAAAGAAACTCTTGAACTGGTCGGCCTTTCCAAGAAAGAATTAGTTTTTCCGGTGCAACTATCTGCCGGTGAGCTGCAAAGAGTGGCAATTGCAAGAGCCGTCATTGGAAATAGAGATATTATTATCGCCGATGAACCAACCGGAAATCTTGATCCGAAAACTTCATGGGATATTATGAAAATTTTTAAAAAACTTGAAGGAAAAAGAACTATTATTATCGCCACTCACAATACAGACATTGTTAATTCATTCCAAAAAAGAGTTTTAGTTTTAAAAGAGGGAAAGATCATTAAAGATCAAAGAAAAGGAGGGTACGAGTTATGAAAGATATCTGGACATCAATTAGAAGAACACCATATCAGTCATTATCAGCTTTTTTAATTTTATTCTTTACTCTTTTTTTGACATTAATATTATTTGTTTCTCTAACTTTTCTTTATGGAACTTTAAACTATCTTGAAACAAAACCTCAGGTAACTGTTTACTTCCAAACAAAAACTCCGGAAACTCAGATCTTTAAAGTCCGTGAGGAGTTGATGAATTCGGGAAAAGTTTTAAATATTAAATATATATCAAAGAACGAAGCCTTTAATATCTATAAGCAATTAAACAAAGATAATTCTTTATTATTAGAAATGGTTTCGGCGGATATTCTACCCCCTTCTCTTGAAATCTATGCAAAAAAACCGATTTTTCTTCCTGAAATCGCAGAATATTTGAAAAAACAGGGGGATATTGATGAAGTCCAATACGAAAAAGATATAATCGAGAAACTGCTTGTGCTAACTAATACGATTCGAAAGTCCGCACTGATCTTTTTTGGATATTTGATCATTATGTCAATTGTCGTTCTGACAACGACGATTCTATTTAAAATCGCTCTTAAGGAAAGTGAGATTACCTTATTACGGTTAATTGGTGCGACTAATTCTTACATCAGAAAACCTTACGTATTGGAAAGTTTATTCCTAGGAATGGCTGCCTCAATATTATCATTTAGTATCTTTGCCTTGATCGTTCTCTATTTTAATCCATTTTTGCAATCTTATTTTAAAGGTATTACTACCTTATCGGTTGATGTATTCAACTATTCGTTAGCAATCTGGCCGTTGAATTATATTTTCTTTGCCATCGTTTTTGTATCTATTTCTATATTTGGTGCTGTCATCGCTTCGGTCGCCTCTTACATCGCCACTAATAAATATCTAAAGGTATAATTAAATAATGGTTAAAAAAATATCTGCAGTTATTTTATTCTTTTTAATATTCTTTTCAGTTTTTTCTCTGAAATATGTATATTCTGCTGAATGTGATGATAAAACCGGTAATGACAGAATTACCTGTTTAGATATATTAGTAAAAGCTGGTGAGCAAAAAGTCAACAGTTTAGAGTCGGAAAAACAATTACTTGACAGTAAAGCATATCTCACTGGACTACAGATAAAAGAAACTGAAGTTAAAATAGAAAGTACTCAAAAAGAGGTAGATATTTTAGGAACACGAATTGAAGGGCTCGATCAATCTCTAGATTATTTATCTAAACAGCTTATTCAAAGAATTATTGAGGGTTATAAAAAGAAACCTCTTACGGTCTTATCTCTTCTTCTAGATAGTCAAGGCGCTAGTGATTTTTTAAGTCAAGTCAAATATTTAAAAACTGCTCAAAATAATAATCAAAAACTTTTATATACAGTTCAAGAAACAAAAACTAATTATGAAGAGCAAAAGAAATTGCGAGAAGAAAAAAAAACAGAACTCAATCTATTAGAGAAACAATTCATTTCTCAAAAAAGCCAACTTGATTATTTAATAGTTCAAAAGGCAATTATTATTAAAGATACGCAAAATGATAATGTTCGATATAAACAATTATTGCAACAGGCCTTAGCAGAATATCAAGCGGTAAAACAGGCTATAGCCACTGGTTCAATAATTGGTCCTGTAAAAAAAGGTGATCCAATTGCTCTTGTAGGGAATAGTGGTTATCCTGGTTGCTCAACAGGTGCACACCTTCATTTTGAAATTCAACAAAATAATTCATGGGTTAATCCTGAAAATTATTTAAGTTCAAAAAGTGTTGATGATGAACAAAATGGCGGAACTAATAATATTGGTGGTGGTTCTTGGGATTGGCCGTTATCTGATCCCATAATTGTTACTCAAAGATATGGGACAACTCCTTGGTCGTGGCGATATAAATATAGTGGTGGAATTCATACTGGAGTTGATATGGTAAGTAACGGAAGTGCGGTAATAAGAGCTCCCGCTGACGGGACCTTATATAGCTCATCCCAAAGTTGCGGTGGCTCTTCAAATATAAATATCAAGTATATCGACCACGGAAACGGCGTAATTAGTTATTACTTGCACGTTCAATAAATAGGATACTTCTTTAATATTTTAGCAATATAGCAGTCTAAAAACATACTTTTGTAGGTTATAAGCGGTTGACTAAAATAGTTCATAAAGTTATAAATTCAGAAGATGTCATTCCCGCGGAGGCGGGAATCCAGACTATATATACATTATTAGGATAATTATCGACTGGATCCCCTCCTACGAGGGGATGACAAATTGCATGAAAAAATTAATTATCGCCATTTTTATACTAACTACTTTATACTTCATACTAAATACTTTTTCCGTACTTGCCCAGTCCAAAATCCTAATTAACGAATTTCTGATCGATCCCCAACCACAATCAGTGGAAATATTTAACTCAGGAACTGAGAGTGCTGATCTTTCCGACTGGGTCATTGACGATTCGGGTGGAACGACTTTTTATACAATTCCGAAAGACAGTATTATTTTTCCCAATCAATGTTTGGTTTTTTCCGGAGACTTTAATTTAAATAAATCATCGTCCGATACTATTCGTTTTGTAAATAACTCCCAGCAATTAATAGACTCTTTTTCTTACAGATCTAGTTCAGGTTCCGGAATCAGCTATTTCAGATTTCCTGATAATGGCGATTATTGGACAACCGGATCGGCTAATTTAGGATTTTATAATTCTAGTACGGAACAAAAATGTTTGCTTCCAACATTAACACCCTCACCTACTCCGACACCAACCCTAACACTCACATTGACACCAACGATTGGATTGGAAAATCCAACTAATACACCGATTCAACCGACTCCGACTAATCCAACTGATTTAACTAATATCTATCTTTCCGAGGTAATGGTTAACCCGACGACTGGAGAAAAAGAATGGGTGGAAATTTATAATGACAATGATTTTTCTGTTTCCTTAAACAACTGGTATATTGACGATCAAGTGAACGCTGGATCATCTCCAAAAATATTTTCTCTAATAATTGATGTAAAAAGTTACAGAGTTATTGATCTTACATCGTCAATGTTTAATAATGATGGAGATAGTGTTAGGTTGTTAGATTTTAATAAGAATCTAAAGGACGATTTTGAATATGGAGAAAGTGAACAAGGAAAAACTTTGGGGAGGGATTCGCTTGAGTCAGATAATTTTTGTTTCCAGCAACCCAGTAAAAATTCTCCTAATAATTCGTGTATTAACCCAACACAAACACCAATCACCCCAACACCAACAGAAAAAATAATTCTTCCATTAACGACAAAGGATGTTACTTCTGATGTATCGACCTTGCCTGCCGGCAGGCAGGTACATCGAAGTATTAACTATCCAACCGGCGTTATCCAAAATAATTCTGATAATAATGATGTTCTAGGAATTTCAGATGAGTTAACAAATACCCCAAATACCAAGTCTTTGATTAATCTTTTAACGATTCTTTCTATTTCTTATTCTCTATTAGTTATAGTCTCAGTTTTAATTAAAAGCAAGGTTCTAAACAAATATGTCCTGGCAAGTTGATTTTTTTCAAAATAATCGAGGCGATTATCCAGTCAAAGATTTTATTGAAAAATTGGAAAAACCTATATATGTCAAAATTCTTCAATCTATTCATTTAATCGAAAGTAATGGTATTTTTATTAAACCGCCTTATGTAAAAAAAATTCAAGATAATATTTGGGAATTACGAATTTCCAAAAAAATACAAGTAAGAATTTTTTATTGTTTTTATAAAAATGCATTTTATCTTCTTCATTCTTTTATAAAAAAATCTCAAAAAACGCCAAGAAATGAGTTAAAAATTGCCCTTGACAGAGTTAAAAATATAATATAACATATATGCTATATGAAAAGAAAACATCTTAACTTTGATACTTATTTAAAACAAGCTCTAAAAAATCCTAAAGTAAAAGCTGAATATGATCGTTTGCAACCTGAATTTGCCCTTATTGACGCAATGATTAAGAGTCGAGCTAAATATGGATTAACACAAAAAGCATTAGCTGTAAAAATGGGAACTAAACAATCAGTAATTTCAAGAATTGAAATCGGTCGGGCTAATCCTACTTTTGCTTTTCTTAAAAGATTAGCTAAGGCACTAAATAGTAATTTAGAAATTCGTTTTAATCCATCTTAATTGTGCCTAGTCACCCTTAGGATTACTAAGATTATGGAGCTTTGTTTTTACAAAAAAAAATCGTTTGCCAGATAAAATTACGCCAACCAGCGTATTTTATAAAACCCTTAAACATATTTAAACTACGCTTAGTACCTTCAGCCCAACCCCACTTGACCCATTTTGTTGAATTATGTATAGAAAAAGGCATCCAATAAACAATTTTATTATGTTTAATCATATAAGCATTAGTAACAACTTCAAGTTGGTAATTTGAAAATGAACCTTGAAAAATATTTATTAAATCTGAAGTTTTTAAGATTCTTTGACCACTTGTAATAATATCTTGTCTTGCCCAAGCATTTGAGGTTATATCATCAATTCTTCGAAGAATAATCATATCAATCGTAGGACTAAATAGTATTTTATTTAAGGCATTGTTTAATTCGTATGTTTTAATATTTTGTAAGATCACCGTCAAGAAGGAGACAATACTCGCTTTGCACAAATTCTAGTCCTTTTTTGACGGCATTAGCTTTTCCCTTGTTAATGATTGATTTTAATAAGATTATTCTCTTTGAAAATTTATTTTTTAATTTTTGATAAGTAATTCTCTCAGTAGAGCCATCATCTACAACGATTATTTTAGAAAATTTTCTTACTTTTAATATCGAATTAACTACATGAACAACCCTATTTCCTTCATTATAAAAAGGAATAATACAGTCACATTTGCTTTTCATTTAGAAAAATTATATCAGTTTGATGTATACTAGTTTTATGGAAAAAATAAAGGCTTTTATTCATCATTTGTTCGTTCCTCATGAAGAAAAT
>CAZMBH010000047.1:0-7446 GCA_964564535.1 uncultured Gammaproteobacteria bacterium | reverse complement strand
TTTCAAAATCATTAAGCCATTCGCAATACTGCGCCGCATCGCTCAGATTTATTGGACTCAAGTAACATCTTTCTCCGATTACTTTTTTAAAGTATTTCATATAAATCTCCTATTTAATAGAATTTTACCAATTTGCTGTTGATTTCAGTCTCTCCTAAATTTCCCTTCATTATATAATTTCCTTTCGGCAATTTATGACTAAAATTATTTATTATGATTGGACCTTCATACAAACCCTTTATCAGATTCATAACTTTTCTTCCGCTAATATCATAAAGATTAATGTCGCATTTCGACTCTTTAGAAACACAAAAAATCGCTTCTATTCCATCATCCAGATATTTTATTTTGACATAATTGATCTGCCTGCATTTATTTTTATTAACGATATTTTCGATTCCCACGTCCGATCCATAATAGTCCAGAATCCACAATCCGCTTTCATTATCGGCCACATAAATTACTCCGTCTCTTTGTACGGCATTTACGGATCGAACGGGAGTATCGTAGTAACCCAACTCGTAAGGTGCGGCGGGATTAGTCACATTTATCACACGGAGTCCGCCTGTTTCTTCTGACAATAGAGCATAATTGCCATTCACCGAGATCCCTACTGCGGCAATATCGGAATCGCATCTTCCAATAAATTTAGGTAAATTCGGTTCTGATATGTCAATTATAATCAGACCTTGCGTATCACATGCCAGATACGCGTATTCTCCATTGATGAACGAGCTGTTGACATTACCCAAGGGCTTAAAAAGACCCACTTCCACTGGATTTAAACTGTCGGATACATCAACAATCCTCAATCCGTATTCTTCAGCTGCAAAATAGACATAATCTTTGCTTTTTTTTATACTTCTCAGAAAAAGAACGCTACTCGGCAAAACATATTGAGAAAAAGTCTGAATATTTGTTGGGCTGTATATTCTGCAAACTTCAAATCCTCCAAGCATATTGTCTGCGATATAAGCAAAATTACCGTCTATGCAAATCGCAGAAGGATACATCACTCCTCCTATCGTTATCAGACTCGGCTTTGAGTAGTCTGTTACATTAATTACCTGTAAACCACTTTCACTGCTTACACAGTAGAGTATTCCGTCTTTAAGGGCGCTTTGAAACAGCCAACCCGGTGTATTTAGATAACTTATGATCTTCGGTTCATCTGCGCATGATATGTCAACAATTCTTACTCCGCCTTCACCGCCACTCAGAACGGCTATTGTATCATCTAATATGATATCCCAAATGACAGCATAAGTGTCGTAAGAGCCTTTTTTAGAAGGAGAAGTTACATCTGTTATATCAAAAACAATCAGTCCAGTTAGTTCGTCTGAAATAAATGCAAATGAGTCCTTGACGCAAACATCAACATAGTAACAGAAACCATTGTAATATGAACCTTTGCGATGAACATTTGTCAGATCTGAATAATCGTAAATACAGAATCCTGCATGGCCGTCCGCAATATAAATAAAATTGCTGTCCGCCTGAATACTCTGCGGGCTGCCAACTGAATCTATGATTGAAATTATGCTTGGAGAGGAAGCATCTGATACGTTTAATATTGTGATTCCATTGGTGTAATCTAAAACAAATGCCAGTGATTCTATCGCGCAAATATCGCGGACATAACCTCCGATGTTATATGTTGATGCGAGAGTGGGGGCGCTTGGATCCGATATATCCACTATTCTCACGACAAATCCTTCATTAGTAAGATATGCATAATTTTCCAAAACGAACATATCTGCAGCATAAAAATAAACAAAATGGCCAATTTCATAAATTGAATCTGGTGATGCTATGTTTAGGATTCTCAGTCCATAATCTCTGTCTGATAGAAAAAGAAGCGAGTCTTTAATGATTAAGTTATTAGCATTTGATATTGTCGGAAATATTTTCGTAATATTTGGTGAATTTGGATTGGAAACATCTACTAGAAGCAATCCGTTTGTGTCGTTTGCCAGATAGGCTACGCTCTCTTTTACTTCCACCTCCTTAACGTCTGCTTTTGTATCCAGTTGGCCGATCAGTATCGGTCTTTCTTTATTGGAAATATTTAAAATGAATAAACTATGACCAGAACATATATAGGCAAATGAATCAATAACGAAAGAATTAATTGTAGATCCAAATAATATCTGAGATAATTCACAAATATTACTACTGTCTGAAGAAGAACTACCTCCATTTTTTGACCACTCCTCAGAATATACGTTGTGTTCACAAATTAAAACGACAACAATTGTGAAGATGTATATGAATAAGTATTTCTTCACTTCACCTCCTGTTTAATAAAGCAGAATAATTTTCTTTGCAATTCTTCTGCCCGATGTTTTTTCTGTAATGTAATAGACTCCCTTTGCCTCTGCTTCACTGATTCTTCCTCCGTTAATATTGTATAAATTGTATCCGCCCCGCCTCACGGCAGAATTAAGTTCATCCGCGCTCAGAAAGACCTGTTTCAAATACGAAATATCAGAAATTGTTTTGTCTTTGCTGAACCCTATACTTGAATACTCTCTTGTGGGATATATGAATGGGTCTCCGATTATCGCCATTCCTCCGAACCAGCTTATCTCATTAATTGTAAATCCGCCCTCTGCCTCATAAGAGAACCAATCCTTGAATGCCTCTCCTATGTTTTTCCCGTCTGCAAGAGGCGCATAAAAATAATTAAAATCAAGCATTGAACCGGTCTTTGTCGAACCAATGCCCATGAGAGAGAATGTGTCTGCAAATACCGCAAGGCCTGTGCCGTAATTATTGTCAGTGTATCTTGCAAATGAACAGCAGAAGAAATTGTAAAAAAGAGTGGGAGGCACAAGAGTCAGATAATCATCTGCAGACATGTATTCCATATCAGCTTTGTTATTGTAATAAAAACCGTGGCCTCCGGGCCATGAATGAGCAAAGAGAGAGACCCACTCGTGCAGAGTGTCGAGATTCATTCTGTAATTATCGACCCTCGTTGTCTCCGCATCTGAAATAAGAAGATAATCAGGATACAAAAGAGAAACATCACCTGCCCATGTTGAAGCCCACGTTATCCAGTCATCATCAACATAAACAAGAGCCTTCTTGTCAATGTTTATGAAATCCGTTCTGTATTCGTCATTTTTAGCAATATAATTCTTGACAATCGGAATATAATTTGAAAATCCTGTAGGCATTATTCTGCCTATGTAGATTTCAGGCATCAAATCTCCGTCATGGTCTTCATAAATTCCGTCCGAACCCAAAGCAGGAGTTGATGTGAAATCAACAGAATCAATCCACACTCCGTTCAGCTCCATGTAAAAGTAATCCATAGGCCACTCCGCATATCCTCCGTCTCCGAAGTCGCTCTCCAATTGAAACCACGCAGGAGTCACCTCTCCCACAAAGACAGCACCCTCAATTCCGAGAGTCGTATAGAGTGCAAAGAGAAAATTTCTCAATGACTCAGGATGAACCTGAGAGACAGAATAGCTGAAAACATTGTAACCGTCATTTGTAAGGTCAAGAGTATAGAGTTCAATGTCGGGAATTATAGAATCCGCGATATTGTCCGCAACAATTATTGCAATATTCTTCTCCCCGTCATTTACTCTTCTATTGTCAGTCTCACTGATTTTCGGAATAATTGAATTATCAATCGGGTGCTCTGCATTCCATGACTTGTAAGTTGACTCTTCATACCCGTCAGGCGCAATTTCAAGGAATCTTTTGTAATTGTCATGCTCTTTGTCGGCAAAAATAAGAATTGAAAGAGAGAAAATGCATAATATGATAAATGATTTTTTATACATACAAACTCTTCTTTACAGACCCCTTTTAACCCTCTCTTCAAGAAGATTGAGAGGCATTGGTCCGCCCTTTAAAATTTTGTCATGAAAGACTTTTATGTCAAAATTCTTTTTTTGTTCTTTCTTTATCAGATTTTTCAATTCAACAAGTTTGAGTTCTCCTATTTTATATGCGCATGCCTGACCGGGCCAAACCGTATATCTGTCTATTTCTCCGTATCCGACCCATCCGAGATTCTTCTGCATATAAAAAGCGGCATCCTCTCTTGACCACTTCTGAGCATGTATTCCTGTGTCGAGAACGAGGCGCACAGCTCTGAAGAGCTCCGACTGGAGATATGAAATTTTCGTGTGCACATCCTTGAACCATCCCTCTTCATAAGCCAATTTTTCAGCATAGAGAGCCCACCCTTCAATGTAAGCAGTGCAGAATACCGCATTTCTAAATATGTGCATCTCTTTATTTTCCTGCTGAAGAGCAATCTGCAGATGATGCCCGGGCACTGTCTCATGATACGCCAGTGTCTGCAGTCCGGGCTTGTCAGGAAGCCATGAAAGATTGATATAAAAGACTCCCGGCCTTGTTCCCGCAAGGTCTGCCGCTACATAATAAGCTCCTGCGCTTGCCGATTTATATTCAGGATTCTTCTCCACCTTAACCTTTGCCTTCGGTAGTGTCGAAAAGACATTGGGAAGCTCTGTATATACATCTTCAACAATTTTATTGTAATCGCTTATGACCTGTTTTCGCCCCTCATCGCTCTCTTCATAAAACATATTCCATGAAACTGCAGAATCCTCCATCATCTTCCAGTATATTTCAGTGGCAGTCTGATATCCTTTTGTAGTATCAATTTTCAGAGTTGAGTAGAGTTTCATTATTTCCGACTGTACTCTCTTGACTTCAGAAAGCCCCTCGTTGTGAATCTCATCAGCAGTCATATCTGTTGTCGTGTGATATTTGAGGCACCATTGATAGTATTTATCCCCGTCTTTCAATTTCCACACGCCCGTATCATCAGTGGCTTTTAGGGAAAGCTCGGCAATGTAATCTCTGTAACTTTTCATTGCAGGATAGACTTCGTCTTTCAGAATCTTCTCCACTTCCGCCAGATAATCTTTCTTCTCTTTATCGCTTAATTTCGCCCCCTTTATCTTTCTTTCAAATGATTTGTAAAGTTCGCAGTTTTTCAGAGTATCGGGAATCTGATTTAATATTGTCTTATCGACTCTTTCAAATATTTTCTTCGGAGGTATGATATTCGCCTCCTCCTGCTCTTTGACTCTCTTTAATAACTGATTTATTTTATAATCAAAGAGGGAGAGTTTCTTAATGTATGCTTCGGCATCGCTTTTTGTATTCACATTCTGGTATTCGACTAAATTTGTAATTGTCCAAAGAGGTATGTCGAACATGTGCGTCACAAGGTAATCATGGTTGAGAAAATCCTTCTTCTCAATCATTATTTCAAGATACCATTTCAAAACATCATAGTCGCATTTTTCCGGCTCTGAAAGATTTTTACTCTCTATCGCATTCAGTTTTTTAAGATAATCCTCATACATATTTATCTCTCTGAGCGCAGTATCGTAGGAGATATCATTGAGAGTGTCTCTGCGCAGAGAATATCCCATGTCTTCAGTAATGCCTGTCTCAACTCCCCACTCAGGATATAAATTGATGAAGTCCTGAAAAAAGTCATGAAATAGAATTTGCAGGTCATTTTCTGCAGATATAAAACCTGCTGGCATTAAAAGACTTAAAATTATAAAAATGAAGAATGTTTTTTGCAGAATTTTAAATATTTTCAATAACTCCTCCTATTTTTTTAATCTTATATCAGGGATTTCCGATTGTCAATAGGATGAAATCTCCGGCCTATTAGATTAACAGTTATGGATACAAAAAGTCAATCAGCTCCCCAGTGATTTCTTGAATTCCATCTTCGTATATGATTCTTTGAAAAAATTTTACTTCGCCTAATCCTCCGGAGTAGTACCCTTCCTGATAAACTTCATGTGAATCTGACATAAATTCTCTTTTAACAACAATGACATTTGTGGCTTCAACATTGTCCTCTGCATATGTGCTATCAATCTTTAAAATCTCTGACTCACACGAATCATTATCCCATGTATTTCCTTTTTCTATAGGAGTTTCTAACAGAATTCGATCAGTTGAATCGTAAATGGTATCGCCTGAAATCACCATAACACCCGCATCTTTATTATAAATATATGTCACTGCGAAACTATCCGCCAATTCTATTACCTTGCAAGTGAAAAATGAAATACTGTCCGACTTAAAAACTCTTAATATTTCATCTACCATGCTCGATTCACTAATTGAAGTGTCCAATGTACTTTCATTCAAAATTGTATCATATACTTCTTCAATCCACAAATGGGTGATTCTGTAATTTCTTATGACACCCTCCCGCATATCAGGGAAATAATCCATGATATTGTTCTTATCAATATATGACGGAAGAAGAGAGCAACCGCACATGAGAAGCAAAATTGAGAATATTATAATTATTACGCCTGTTTTGAAATCTTCTTTGAACTTTTTCATTTTTCCACCTCCTAATTTGTATTATTATATTTCAAAACAAATATTAGTCAATAAGTTATTTGCAGACACGGACAAGGATTTATTATTAATCACAGAATCCATAATAAACATTTCAGCGTAAATGCTGATTCTCTGTGTCCTCTTGATAAAACAGCATAGCGGGGTACAATTTCCTGATGGAAAAAAGTAAAACAATCGACATACAAAATCTGCAGAAGAAATATGATTCGTTTTTTGCAGAGACTCTCATTCAATGAAGGAGATATTTTCGGTTTATTGAGCCCGAATGGAGCGGGAAAGACTCGAAATTTATGGATTTTTTAGCCCCGGCATAATGAGTTCTGCAGTATCTTTTCTGACAACTCTTCTCACAATACTCGCCTTTGTCACTGAAAGAAAATCAGGAGTCCTTGAGCGTCTCCTCTCAACCCCCTTAAAAGAGATAGAGATTGTCTCGGGATATGCTTTTGTGTATGAAATATTCAGACTGGGATACTTATAATCATTGCATTATTCGTCTTTAAAACAACATTTATGGGAAACATATTCCTCGCATTCTTGGTAATCTTTCTTCTTGCTGTATTGAGCTTGAATTTCGGTATTTAAATATCCTCTGTTGCTGTCAGTGAAATACAGGCGGTTCAGATGCTCCCGCTTATTGTGCTTCCCGCAGGAATCTTCTGGCCTGTAGAAACGAATCCGCAGTGGATACGGCTTCTCTCTTACCTTATGCCTGCATATTACTCGGTTGATGCGCTCCGTTCGATATTCATAAGAGTCTGGGGCTTTGAAAGGATATATCCCAACATAATTATGATGCCTGTATTTTCATTAGTCTTCATCACAGGCGCCACTCTCTCTTTGAAAAAGAACAGAAGATAATCAGGAGCTATTCACCGGTTTTTAGAATTTTGGAATATTATATTTAAGATTTCTGTCTGCAAGTCAGATTTATTATCGAGTTATCTAAAGAAAAGTGTTATACCGGCGGCTCCTCCACAGTAAACATTTCCTTTTGCAAATATATCAAATCCGATTGACATGGATAGATAAGGCATAATGTGAAATGATTTT
>CAZMBH010000046.1:0-7911 GCA_964564535.1 uncultured Gammaproteobacteria bacterium | reverse complement strand
AAGACTACTACAAATACTACAACAGTAGAATCTAAAGATTCTACAAGTAATTCGCGGAAGCGAATTACATCGGAACAGGATTTAGACATTCAAGGGAATGATAACAGCAATACCCTTGGACCACAAAACTCTACAGCCCATGAACTGAGAAATAAAGCAAAAGACATTGATCTACCAACAATGCCTGAGCCAGAGCCATATAAATGTCCGAGCACTGTGCAACCGTTCATAGATCTCTGGAAAACTATCACAGGCCGTGGCTACAGGAAAGATGATGTATACCGAAATGATTGTTTGGCCATACAAAAGTTAATTCATGGAAAATTCTTTAATAAAAAGAGAACTCCAACTATAGATCCAGAGTACTATGACAAAGAACTTTCATTGGATGATTGGGAATTTGTACTCCAACGTTTTGCACTAATGCGAAATAATGCTGATTATTGGCCAAAGAACAAAGCGATGCTCAGTGCTCTGACTATTAACAGATTTTTATACAATGGATTCTCCAAAACAGAAAAAAAGAGTTATTTCATTGAGTGTCTTGAAACAGAGCCAAAACTACTATCCTCTGCAATTAAGCCTAAACCCTTGGATGATCCAACTCCCCATTATACCAACTTTTTGATAAATATCGTTAAAGAGAAGTTGGAATGGGACTTGGACAATGGCAATCGTGCAAAGGCCATTGATGCTGTCACGAAGTTGAACTCCACTTTTGAGAGACTCGAACCCAAAATAGCCAACTATACCTATTTTTGTGGTGATTTTTATAAACGAGCCAAACTCTTGGTAGAAATGTTTGAAAGTTTACAGGATAGGGGAATTCCGATCCGGCCTGAGTATATTAACACAGATAAAACTCATTCCACATTTATTCCGGAATATATGGACAGAGTTGGATTAATTAGAAGTTAAGGAGATAATATGAGCGACTATATTACTAACTTTGAGATTGGTCAACATGAGGAATTAGTGTTGGAGATAGAATATTTACGGTTAGAAATTAAGCAATTAAAACAACTGATTTCAGAGGCCAACAATTACCTATCCGGCCATGGATGTGGGGGAGACTCAGTGCAAAGAGCAGCAGAGTTATGGAGGGAAATGCATGAAGAAACGAATCGAAGATCTAATTCCTGATCTACCACCATGTCCGTTCTGCGGTAGACAGGCAACGATTGTCATGCACCCAGGTCAGAATTGGGACGGTAAGATGGGTAAATATATTAATGTTGGAGCTACACATGGAACTTGGTATGTTGGATGTTCATATCCATTCTTTGAAGGATTGGATGATAAACCGGCCTGTGAAATAGCTCCGTCTGCCAGTTGGTATGCACATCTCGAAGATGCTATTGAACATTGGTGTAAAAGAAATGATTAAACGCTGCCCATATTGTAATTCGATCTGGGTATGTTGGAATTGGATTTATGCCTTCGGAGGAAATCGAAAAGAATTCGAAGAAGCCAATCCGCATATAGATCCAAAAGATCTAAGAGACTGGGGGCATGAATGTTGGAGATGTGGTGGAGTTTCGGAAACTTATAAAAAAGTACTAACTGGAATTCCATATTGGTTTTTGAAAAGATTTTATTATCTCTTTAATCGAAAGGAGGAAAATTATGGGAACTAATTTCTATGTATCAGGACATCGGAACAATGACGATCCAAAATGGCATCTCGGAAAACGATCAGCAGCCGGATACTATTGTTGGGATTGTAAAACCACTCTGTGCAAGAAGGGGGAAGAAGGTGTGCACTATTCTGAATTCGAATGGTATGACAAATGCCCGATCTGTGGCAAAAAACCAATTGACGAAGGTTGGAATAGTTCCGCCGGACGTGAGTTGGGATTTAACGAAACAAAACCAGCTCCAAAAACTGGCGTTGCATCTTGCAGCTCATTTGGTTGGGCCAGAAAGTTAGGCAAAGTGCAGAAAATTGTAGATGAATATGGAAATAAATACACGCGAAAAGAGTTTGAGCAAATACTAACCGAATGTCCGATTCAGCATGAGAGATTATTGGGGCAGGAATTTAGTTAGCAATCGGCTCTGTGGCTTCCTGAGAGCTACGGAGACAGCGGTTAAACTCAAAGAGGTAGTTCGGCATAGGCAAGGACTAAAAAACGATTACAGAGGCTCTGAATTAGTTGGAGTAATTTAGGAAATACGTGATAGATTTTTCGAAATGAAAGGAGGGTATATGAAGCAACGGCATATTTCTTTTTCTAAGATTCCTCAGTTTCGAGATGTGGTGCGAAATGTTGGGCACTCAGCTCTATTTGTTGGATTGGATGAAAATGGAGAACCAATCTATGACAATTCAAGGATCAAGCCAAAAATAGTTTTCAATGGTACGGTTAAATTGCATGGATCAAATGCGTCAGTATGTTGGAAGAGCGATGATTTTGATATTTGGTTTCAATCAAGAAGAAAAATTCTTAGTTTGACAGAAGATAATTGTGGATTTACTCAATTTTGCACCTATCGAATCGAAACTATCAAAAGTTTAATTGAACAGGCAAAATTGAGAGTGAATGAGAAAGACTATATTCTCTCAATCTTTGGAGAGATTTGTGGTGGAAATATTGCGAAAGGTGTAGCAATATCCCAACTTCCAAAGATGTTTGTTATTTTTGCACTGAAAGTCACACCATTTGATGAAGAGAGATCCGCCTACTATCTTGATCCAACTAATTTGAGATCTCCAGAAAACCAGATTTATAATATCTACGATTTTCCAACTTTTGATGTTGAAGTGGATTTCAACTATCCTGAAATTGCACAGAGTCGGTTTATTGAGTTGGTGAATGCTGTTGAGAAAGAGTGCCCTGTCGGAAAAGCTCTTGGAGTTACAGAAGGTTGTACAATTGGTGAGGGTCTTGTTTGGACGGCTGAGTGGAATGGAACAAGGCATGTTTTTAAGACTAAAGGAGATCAGCATTCGAATACGAAGGTCAAGAAACTTGCCTCAGTGAATGTTGAGAAAGTTAATTCGATACGAGAGTTTGTTGAATATGCTTTAACTGAAAATCGAATGAATCAGGCAATCTTTGAAGTGTTTGGAGAAGAAGAACCAACTATTCAGAGAATGGGTGATTTTTTGCGTTGGCTTATTAAGGATATTGTTGACGAAGAATCCGACACTCTTGAGGAAAATGACCTAAGTGTAAAGGATATTGGAAGATATATATCGAATGCTGCACGACCTTGGTTTCAGAATCTATTAAATCAAAAAGTTGGATTATGAAAGGAGGCTAATTCATGAACTTTTGGGAAGTTTTTGGAGTTGGAGTTTTTGTTGGAACTGCAATTGGAATGTGGATTGCTTATGCTATATTAAAACTTGGAGAATGGAGGCATGCCAATGAAAAAAATAATCCTTTGTATCATTTTGATTCTATTTAGTTGGGGGTTTGCGATGGCTGATGAAATAACTATCTCTACAGATCTGAAACGAGTTGAAAAGTTAACGGAAACTGAGAAGGCAATACTCCAAGAGCGAATTGAGGATGTTCGCTCAGCACAGCGGGCGTTGGATGCTGTGAAAACAATAATTGCAAAGAGCCATAAGATGACTCCGGAAAGTTGGATGGAGTGGAGGTCTTGGACTGAGATTGATGGTGATTATATTCTATTTTTTCGCAAGGGTCATATGGGGGAATAAAAATGCCTGTGCAAAAAGCAACTAAAGGAAACAAACCAGGCTACCGTTGGGGCTCGTCTGGTAAAGTTTATACCTACACTCCGGGGGATGAAGAGAGTAGAAAACGTGCCAAGAAAAAGGCTGAGAAACAGGGGCAGGCGGTTCGGGCCACTGGGTGGAGTGAGAAATGAATAAATCCCAATTTGAGAATGATCTCTTGAAGTTATTCGATCAGATTAATGGTGATTATGACTTCGCCCAAGAAGTCTATGCAGCGTTATGCAACATGCGGTGGCGAAAAAGAAATGATCCAACTCAAATTTATTCGTGCTCTTGGAGATATGCAGGTGGTCTAATTGCAGAAATGCGAGGAATGACTGACTTCATGGACTACTGCGAATTTTATTGTTCCGGAAATGAGGGGCATGTCTCAGAGAGAGTGAAAATTGAGTTGGGAAAATTAGGTTGGGAACCATTGCCCTGGGAATACTACATTGATGAAAATGGGTGGAAGCAGGTGAAGGATAATAAAGATACAGAACTGTTAACAAAGTGAATTTGGAGGAAAATTAATTGCTCAAACCAGAAAAAATAGGAGATTTGGGTCAGTTATACAATGAGGATTGTTTGGTTGTGATGAGAAGTCTTCCAGACAATAGTGTTACCTCAATTTTAACTGACCCTCCGTGACGGCGGGCATAAATTTCATGGGCTCCAATTGGGATAGCAATAAAGGGCATAGGGACAAATGGATCGCCTGGATGACAGAAGTGATGATTGAAGCCTTGAGAGTGTTGAAGCCTGGAGGAATGGCTTTTGTTTGGGCGATCCCAAGAACCGCACACTGGACAGCAATGGCAATGGAAGATGCTGGATTTATCATCAGAGAAAAACTTTACCATATTTTTGGTTCTGGATTTCCAAAAAGTCTTAATATTTCCAGTGCTCTACAGAAAATAAGTACTGCGCAAGAACAAGCCAAACTCTTTGACGGCTACGGCACTGCAACGAAGCCAGCAGCTGAAGAATGGATCGTCGCAATGAAACCAAACGACGGCGGTTTCGCAGATAATGCCATTCGTTGGGGAATAGCTGGATTAAATATAGATTCTGGGAGGATTGGGACGACAGACGATGAGAATTTAGCTCGTAATAATAAAATTGGTGATAATGGGTGGAAGAATAGTAGTGGCGGAAAAAATTCAGCAGCCCTCCGTAAGGAACAAGGACTTGCACCAAAAGGCCGCTACCCTGCAAACTTAATATTGCAGCATTCGCCGGATTGCGTGAGAATTGGAGAGAAGAAGGTTAAGGGCAGTGGAACATCAAAAACATTTCATGAAGCCTATGATGGGGAGTCAACTACAAAATTTCTTCGTGGAGTATCGCATCCAGGTAATCAACATGCCGACGAAAACGGCAATGAAACCATTGAAGAATGGGATTGTTCGCCGTCATGCCCAATTCGGCAAATGAATGAGTCGGTTGGAATTAAGAAGAGTGGAACGAATTGTGTACGAACAAAAGAAGGATTTTTCTTAGAGCATGGTGGAATGGGTAAAGCAGGTGATGTTCAAAATACCTACGGGGATTCAGGCTTCGTCAGCCGCTACTTTAAGAATCTACCGCCTGAGACTCCAAGATTTCTATACTTTCCAAAGGCGTCAAGAGCAGAACGTGGTGAAAACAACAACCATCCAACGGTCAAAAGTTTAGCCCTCATTAAAGAATTAGCAAAACTTCTTAAAATGCCACAAAACACCCTAATTCTGGATATGTTCGCTGGATCAGGCACTTTAGGAGTAGCCTGTGAACAGTTGAAAATTCCATACATTTTAATAGAGAAAGAAGAAGAATATTGTGATATAATAAGGGCGAGAGTAGCAGCAGCAAACGAACCGGACAAACCAGCTAAGAGAAAGAAAATCAAGAAACCAACTAACACTTTGATTCCGTGGGAGGAAATTACTAATGATCAAAATGCTTAAAAATCCGGATATTTTAGACCAGAAGCCGAATTTGAAATTGACACCAAACTATTATCATTTTGTTTCAAGTGCAACACGAGTTTGGAAGTCTGAGCATTGGGGAACAGCCTATGCAAACGGAAGAGGATGGTATACACGAATAGCAAAGGAGAATAGATAATGGCAGATGTTGGAAGAATCGAATTTGGTCCAAAAGAGTTTAATGAGAAAATGAATGCATTTCCACGCAGTGTTGGAATTACAGATAAGGAAACAAAGCTAGTAGATGAAATTGATGAGGTAATTAGGAAGGCTGCATCTTTACCAAATGATACACTTAAGAAATGTCATAAGCACGAGAATATGTTTAATCCATATGCAATTATGCCGGATGAAGTTGATCGTATTTGCTCGAACCCATTCTATGAGGAAAGAATTGAGGAGGACTACCATCCACACGATGCACTAAGCCGTCAAGTTGGAGGATCGCACTACAAGTCCTATAAAATCCAACCATACGAATTTTTTATTAAAAACCAGATTCCACATCACAAAGCAGCCATCATTCGAAGAATTTTAAGATACGACCATCCAACTGGAAAGGGATTGGAAGATCTTCAAAAAATTCAACATGAAATCGACTTGATTATTCAACTTGAGAATTGGGAGGGTAGGAGTGGCACACCAACTGAGACGGAGGAAGATCGATAGTTCGACTGAGAAGCATATTCTTACAGCCATGATAGTTTCCACTCAATTTCTACAGGAGGTGAGCCACCTAATAAATTATGACTATTTTCAAAATTCATACATTCGGAAAGTTGTTCGTTGGTGTGTTGAATACTTTGAGAAATATGAAGTAGCTCCGTTTGAAGATATAACTCACATATTTCGTAATAAACAAAAAGAGCTTGGTGAAGAAGATGCAGATTTGGTAAAGAAACTTCTCACCAAGATATCGGAGAAGTATGCCTTTAACTCTGGAATTAATGTACCATACACAGTGGATCAGGCTTTATTCTTCTTTAAGAAAAGAGAGCTTGAAATCACAAACTCCAATATCTCACTTCTATTAGATAAAAATGATATTGATGGTGCTGAGGATCAGATCAACGGATTTGCGAAGATCTCAAGAATTACAAGTGGGTGGATTGACCCGATGGACCCGAAGTACGTGGATGAGGTGTTTCAGAACGAAGAGAGAATGTTCAAATTTCCTGGTGAACTTGGAAAATTCATTGGCGGTCTCGACCGTGGATGGCTAGCGGCGATTGCAGCACCTTTTAAAAGGGGAAAGTCTTGGGGGATTCAAGAGATTGCAATGAATGCAATTCAACAGCGATTAAAAGTCGCTGCATTTTCTCTTGAGATGGGAAAGAAGGAATCATTAGATAGGTTTTATAAACGATTGCTTGGAGCTGGATCAAGTGAAGGTGGGCCAGCCCTCTACCCATGTTTCGACTGTCTTGCAAATCAAGAAAATTCATGTACAAAAGCTGAGAGGGTAAACAAATACCCACTTCTTTTGAACGGAGTAAAACCCAAATTTGATCCAAAGATGCATTATAAACCATGTACCGTTTGTAGATTTGAAAATCCAAAGGATTATAGGGTTGCAACGTGGTTTGAAATTCTTGATCGCCCACCATATGATCCAGCACTTATTAAGAAACAATTAGCTTCATTGAAAAAAGCTTGGCCTAATATGTTTAGGTTTAAACAGTACCCAAAATTCTCTGCTACACTTAGTGATATAAAAAGAGATCTGGATATTGTTGAACGCACTGATGGATTTGTTCCAGATGTTATTTTAGTTGATCAGGCAAATGGAATAAAACCAGAAGTAGGCATATCTTTAGATGGTATTGCCCCACATGCTGCAGCTTGGAGGGGGCTTGCATCATTGGCTGGAGAAAGACATGCTTTAGTCGTTAGCCCTTCTCAAGTAAATAGAGCCGCCCTTGATAAAAAAAGTATTAAGCCTGGAGACATTGCTAGCCACGTAGGCCTTATTGGTGATATCGATATAGCTTATATACTCAATCAAACAGATGAGGAGAAACGAGAGGGGGTTATGCGCTATACTATAATGGTGCATAGACATGATGATTTTAGTCCTGATGCTTCCTGTATTGTTTTACAGAAGGTGAAATTCGGACAAGTTTATCTTGACGCTCATATTGTATCAGGCGGTTATGAATCGCAAAATATTTATACGATCTAAAAAAATAAATTTTTTTCACCGACCTGCATTTTTTTATGAAATTGAGCGAAAAGTGTGTTATGATAGGG
>CAZMBH010000045.1:0-7952 GCA_964564535.1 uncultured Gammaproteobacteria bacterium | reverse complement strand
ATTTCAAATCCTTTAAGTCCATCTGAAGTAGGATACATTGATACATGGTATGCTTGCGGTATTTATGTCTCGGGGAATTATGCGTATGTTGCTGATAGCGAATCGGGGCTCATGATAGTGGACATATCAGACCCTGCCAGTCTTACGGAAGTGGGAGTCTATGATCAAAGCGACAACTACACGGAAGATGTATTTGTGGTGGGAGATTACGTCTTCATGGCTGATTGGACGAACGGCTTGCAGATAATCAATGTTTCCAACCCTACAAATCCCTATGAGGTGAGTAATACAAGCATCGGACCGGATTATAGCGTTTTTGTTCTGAATGACTATGCTTATATTGCGGAATATGACAAAGGGTTGAGGATATTTGACATATCAGATAAATCAAAACCGGTTTCAGTAGGAAGGTACAATACACCCGGGAACGCATGGGGAGTATATGTTGTTGGTAATTATGCCTATGTTTCGGATGACGGCGGCGGGCTGAGAGTTATAGATGTATCTAATCCTGCGAGTCCCGCTGAGGTTGGATATCTTGACACTCCTTCTGCCGCGCTTGACGTTACGGTAGTCGGCAATTATGCATATGTGGCGGATTACAGTAGCGGTATGAGAGTGATAAATGTATCTACTCCATCAAATCCTGTTGCAAGCGGATACATTGACACACCGTGGAACGCATACGGCATATATGCTTCAGACAATAATTATGCTTATGTTGCTGACAGTGAGTCGGGGCTTAGAATAGTGGACGTTTCCAATCCTGCCAATCCGATAGAGATCGGAATCTTTGATCCGTCATCAAACAATCTGGTCAATGTATTTGTTTCAGGCAATTATGCCTTTTTGGCTGACTGGTGGCTTGGATTGAGGATTCTTGATATTTCATCGCCCGAAAGTCCTGTTGAGGTTGGATATTTGAATACGTACGAAGTAGAGGATGTATTCGTAGTGAATAATTATGCCTATATAGCGGCCGCTAGTGACGGTTTAAGAATAATCGATATATCAAATCCAGCAGTGCCGACAGAAGTGGGACATTATAATTATTCGAGTAGTAATTCGACTGATATTTATGTGGCAAATGGGTATATCTACATAGCAGACGATTTCAATGGCATGTATATACTGCAAGCATACAACTTGTCCGGAATAGATGTTGAAAAAATTGAAAAGAATGATTCCACAGAAGGAATTGATTTACTTCTGTCTGATAAAATGCTATTATATTCAACGGAAAATACTGGCAGTGAATTGAACATTTTTAATATCACAGGTAAAAATATCTATTGCGAAAAAATACAGACTGTCGGTGAGCACAGCATGAAACTCACAAAAATACCGACGGGGATATACTTTGCGCAACTTAAGGATTGCGAAAAAATTCTGCGTAAAAAAATACTGATTTTGAATTGATTCTAAAAAACTGACGGTTGATTCAAAAGGCCAGAATTAGTGTAAAGGGAGCTGATTAAAAGGTGTTTTACTTGATGTTTCATATATTTTGAAGGATTTAACACCTGTTCATTGCAATGAATCTATTACTCTGCTGTATTGTAATTTTGCATTTTCAACCGAAACTCGTTAGTGATAGAACTTGTATTTTCAGGACCCCGTTTCGTGCAGTGTCCCCACAAGAAAAATCATTCTGAAGTCCGCCGCAATAATCTATCCTGAATAATCTATCAATAAAAAGTATAAAGTATACTCCGTCCCTAAAGTAAGTGTCATTCTGAACGCCTCCTACCACTGTTCTACTGTGAAGAATCTATCAATAAAAAGTATAAAGTATACTCCGTCCCTAAAGTACAGTCAATTCCTTATTGACATTTCAATTAAAAGATATACAATCAATGCAATTACTTAAAAGGAGAAAAATGGGGTTTCTTGATATACTGAAAAGGTATGTAGAGGATAAATCTTTTTCTTCGGAATCTAAGGACCAGTTCCATAGTTATATATCAGTTGTCATATCCGATAAGTACGAGAAAGTTGTTTATAACATATACAATGAAACTGACAAAGAAGCATTCATAAATGAAACCATTTCCCACATTCTTGAAAAAGCAAATATAATACTCAGAAGCGTTGAGTTGAATGAAGACCCCAATGTGAGCTGTAACAGATATATCAGTAAAGTAATTAAATCAGAGCTTCAAAAGCTCATACCAAAGAGCGAGGGCGGTATTCTCATAAAAAGGATTAAAAAAATCCTGAAAGAGAATTTCAAAAGGAAGAGAGAGACGGAATCCATAACAGCCGGTTATGAGGAAATATTTTGTTTCTATAAATCAACTGCTGAAAAGATGCCTTCTTTGAAAAAGCCAAAAAAACAAACATACAGTGAAAAGACATTGAAAAGTTTTATAGAGCATCTTTTTTATGTTTATGGCGGTGAGCTCTCTGCCAAAATTGTCTTTGAAGAACTTCAGAAGCTGACCGGATCATTCTTCGCAGTGAATTTATCAGCAAGCATTGAGTTGAATGATGAACAGAAAGTTGAGGACGAAACTTCCCTTGATGATTTCATAGAAGATTCAAATGATGATGAGTCGGAGGATGTTGTAGAAGAACCGGAAACAGATGCGTCGAAATCTGAAGAACCTGAGATAGAGTCCTCAATAAATGAGGAAGGTAAACCAATCGAGAAAGTTAAGCGCAAAATTGACAACTTTGAAGGATTGACTTTCTTTGACCTTGATTGGGAGTATAAAGAATTCACAAAGACATTAAAAGGCGAACTGAGAACTCTTTTTGATTTGATAATTCTTGAAGAGGATGATTCTATTGAGTCAATAAAAAGAACGCTTGATTGTTCCGCAGGAACCGCTCACACGAAAAAGACAGAACTCTTTGGTTACATAAAAAGGTACTGCCATAAAAACTCTATTCCTGACAGAAATTTCCTGCAAATAATTGAAGAGCACAGATATTTATTGAAAAATCGCAAAAAAGACGAGTTTAGTGAAAATAAAAGGATTAAAAAATGAAAAAACAAATTGATACTGACATGCTTGATTTTGACATATCAAAACTCTCTGAATTTGAAAGGTATGTAATATCCCTTTCCAAAGCAAACCGTCTCCTTAATATGCCTCAAATATCAGTAAAAAAAGGATTTAATGATAAACTTCAGGATGTTTTGAAGTCAATGTCAAAAGCAAAATCCGTAAAGACAAATTATATATATATCATATTTAATCCGATTTTCAGACATAAGCTCGGACGGTTATTCTTAGTAAAGAGCGCAGATGAACTATCTGTATTCGGATATATGTTGAGTGACGAAAAAGAAAACAAGAGTGATTATAAGATTGATGAAACATCATTCGGTATCCCCCTTTATGTTGATATAGAAAAACTTGTCAAAATCGACAGAAGAGCATTCTCTTCATCAGTTGAGCATGACGAAATTGACGAAACATTGATGACAAAGATAAATGACGCTTCTCTTGTCAGTTCAATTTTTACTGACGCAGAATCAAATTCAAAAAACGACATTACTGAAGAAGTGAATTTGCTTCTGCTCTCGCCATTCTCACTTTTGGAAAAGAGAGTCATTGATAAAATGCTTTCTAATACGCAGATTTTTGAATGGATTATCAATATGAGGCCTATTGTCTTTGCTTCAACAAAGAAGTCGGCTGAAAACCATAAAATAACAAACATTCTGAAAAAACTTTCAGACACATTTGAATTATCATTCTCAAACGGAACAGCTGTGCTTCTTTCATTTGAAGAAGGTTTAATTTATGGGAAGAAAATGAAAGGAGTCAAAGAAAAAGTTTTTGCGGGGAAAAAAGAGATAAAGAGTGCAAAAACAAAGATAGGAAAAGCAGAAGAACTTGTCAAAACAGGAATTGAACTCTCAGTTACGGGAAAAGAAGAGGAGCGGATTCTTGTCAAAATTAAAGAGAAATGAGTTAGAGTACTTTAATCTGCTCTACTCATTCAGAAATTACTCGCACTGCCTCAAGATATGCGAAAGCATTCTATCAGTATCCATCTTTGATGAAAGGCGAGAGAAAATAAAGCTCATAAAAGATGAGATATTGTCAAAGAAAAGAGAGAATGATGATATAGGCGGTGTTGTCGTAATTGAAAACAATGAAAGCGAGACTCATCCGGTTGTCATTTACGCATCTGTTGGATATGACAAAAACAAAACAATGAAGATGAATGGAAATGTGGAGCTTCTCTTCAGAAGGGCATCCGTTGCAGTTGAAAACTGGTTTGCCAACAACTCCATAAATGTGGATATAAATCCAAGATATATTATTTGGGATGACATGGAGACTCTTCAAGAGAATGCCGAGTTAAGGATATCTTCTTTGGAAATACCCCTTGCACTTGCGCTATTCGGACTTGTGACAAAGCAAAATCCAAAAATGAAAATCTTTTCCACAGGTTCGGTTGACAACAAAGGAAATTTCTTTCAGCCGGACATGTTAGATGAGAAGTGTTTTGCATTTGACATGGAGGATGCAAAGAGAGATTTGATTTTGCCTGCCGGGACAGTATGCAAATCAAAGAGAATAACCGAAGCGAAAAATTTTGATTCTGCAGTCAGGAAATTGTATGAAGTTGAAGAACTCAAAATAGATGAAAGGTTCATTGGCGACTTTGAGCATTTGATGTCAATTGCGGAGATGTATTTTTTAAGGTATGAGAAGGATATCTATCTTCCTATTTATGAAAATATGGAGATTCTGTTAAAAAAATCACACAAAGCAAAAGAAATGAACATGCTCTTTGTCTCTCTGATGAGGCAGGCGTCCAATTATAATCATGCGGGTGAACTTCAAGAGTCAGCCGCTCTTTTCAGTAGGGCAAAAAATTTAAAAGATAAACTTGTAAAAGAAGAACTTCTTGAATTGAATTCAATCACTCTTGAATTTAACAATGTTTATGCGGTTCTTCTGAAGGATATTTATAGAAATGAAGAGGGAATGGAGCTTCTTAAGGAGAACATAAAGGAGAAAAAGCAGAGCGGGAAGCATCTTTTAATATCCACTTACGGCACTCTTGCGCAGTATTACATACAATCAGGAAATTATTCCAAAGCTGAGAAACTTTTAAGCGAAAATCTTGATTTTGTCAAAATCCATATTGAAGCAGACCTTCCGCGCACATACTGCAATCTTGCCAAACTTGAAACTCTCAGAGGCGAGTATGAATTAACGGAGGAATACATTAAAAAGGCAGATGCTGAGAACAATTTCAGGGCGCAGTTCATTCAGAAAATATTTATTACAATGGAAAAAATACGGCTCTACTCGTATTGGCAAAAACCTGTGCTTTGCGAAGAGAGCTTAAACGAATTAAAGAAACTCACAAAGAAGACGCACTTTACTTATATGATTCCTTTGGCTGAAGAGTTATTGGGTTACTCGCTTCTTGCAACCGAAGCAAATAGAGGAAAGATTATTCTTATGGAGACAGCAGAGAAGCTATTAAATCAGCAGAGGGAAGATTTCAGTTTGTTCGGCATGAGGATACTTGCCAACCTATATGAAAAGACCCAAAAGGAAGAGTATTTCGAAGAACTCAGGCGAAGAATATCCCGCCTTAATTTCTTCAGAAACCCATTCCAGATTTACATTGACGAATTTACAAAGAATAAAAAGTCAAGTTTGCTCGAATTTGCGCGAAAGGTAAACATCTTATAAGGAGCTAATTATGAGAGTAGAGATTGTCTGCTGTACAGATGGAATCAAAGCGATTCCCGTAAATTACCAGTACTATCTCACGAGTGCGATTTATAATTACATACGGATGGCTGACCCGATAATAGCGGAAAAAATTCATGAGGAGGGTTTCGGTGAGGATAACAAGGCATTCAAGCTTTTCACATACTCATATCTTAAGGGTGATGTCTTTGAATTGAGCGGAACTGACTTAAGAATTAATCCCGGGTGCTTCCGCTGGTTTGTTTCATCTCCGATAAACAGAATCCTCGACCTTCTCGTAACAGGAATATCAATGTCAGGAAAACTTGAAATAAAGAAAGAATTGTTTGATATTCATAAGGTAAAGATTCACAACAATCCTTCATTTAAGAGTAAAGAGACATTTCTCTGCAACTCCCCCATCGTTGTTACAAAGCGCAGAGATGACGGTACAACTGAGTATGTGGTTGATTCGACGGAGGACTTTTCAAGCAGAATTAACAATAATCTTATGAGAAAATATGACATTCTCTTTGGAGAAAAATACAGCGGAACCGGCATCAAGGCATATACAAGAAAAAAGTATCCTTCAACCAAACTGATAAAGTTCAAAACAATAAAAATAAGAGGCATTTTCGATGAGATTGTTCTTGAAGGAGATACTGATTTGATGCACATTGCCTATGACGCAGGCCTCGGTGAAAAAAACTCCATGGGCTTCGGCATGATTGAAAGGAGGGGATAATGGATAGAGAACGCATAAAAAGAGAGATTCAGAAATACGATGAAATAGTACTTGAGGATAAAGAAACAGAATTCGAAAACAAACAGAAAAAATATTTTGCTGACATTCTACCGTTGTATGAAAGTGAATTTATTGAAAACAATTCTCAAGAAGAAAAGTATGATGTTATGCTTTCACTTCTGGGTATGTCTCCAGCTACAACAGTCTTAGCTGTGAATACAATTAAACCTAAATATCTTTATATTGTTGGTACAGAAAGAAGCTTGAAAAAATTCAAAAAATACATAATTCCAAATTTAAAAAATATAAGCGAAGAAAATGTAAAAGAACTCGAAATCACAGAGTCTAATTTAGTAAAAAATTATGAATATGTGATGGAAAAATTGAAAAATCTTTATGACAAGAAAAAAATAATTATAGATGTGACAGGTGGGAAAAAATCAATGACCTCTTTAGCACAAATCATTTCAACAAATTTAAATATTGATACTTGTTATGTTGATTCAAAAATCTATGATTCCAATAAAAGAAGACCTGAATTTGGTACAGAATTTCTTGAGTTATTTAAAAATCCTTTGTATTTTACTGGTGAAAAATATATTAAAGACGCAATTAAGTTGTTTAATAGGCAGAGATTCACTTCTGCAGCCACAGAACTTGAAAAGGTGAAAAAGAGTAATAAAAATTATTTTTATGCGGAATTATACGGCGCTTTTATAAACGCTTATAATTCGTGGCATTGTTTCAATTATTTTGAAGCTAAAAAATGCATTGAATTATTATTACGGGATTATAAAAATGAATTGAAAGAAGAGCAAGTGTTTTTATTAAAATCACATGTAGAAATACTAACAAAGATAATTGAAGAAAAAGATTTGAAAAGCATGATTTTCAATTTTTATTTTTCTGCTGAAAGATATGCAATGGAAGGACAATTTGATGTTTCCGTTTTTCTTATTTATAGAACAGTAGAATTTGTCTTGGCAGAGATACTTATAAGAGAATTTGAATTTAATCCTTCGGAAGCAAACTTCGAAAAAATCGGGATTGATTTTATTAGTTTCAAGAATGAAGCGAATAAGGTTTTTAAAAAAGGTTATAAATGGGAGACTCTTCCACTTGATTGTGGTTTAATGGACAATGCAATTATTTTATCTTTAAAGAAGCACAATGTGTTGAATAACATTAAGTTAACTGAAATAAAAGAAAAATCAACACTGCGAAATAACAGTGTTTTTACACACGGAGAATCGTTGCTTACAGTAAAAGAATCAGATACTCTTAAAAAACTATTAAGAACAATGATCTTCAATTTATATCCAAAAATGAAAGAATCGTCGGATTGGGATCATGTCCGAAATGTATATTCGTTTCCCAAACTTGATGAGGATATAATATGATTGAAATTACTTGCCTTGGCGGCGGGCAGGAAATCGGCGCCAACTCATACTACATGAACTGGGACGGAACGAAAATTCTCCTTGACTGCGGCATGAATCCTACGCGTTCAGGATATAACAGATTACCGCTATTGG
>CAZMBH010000044.1:1996-8006 GCA_964564535.1 uncultured Gammaproteobacteria bacterium | reverse complement strand
ATTTTGACCGTTAACGATAACTAAGTCTTCTTTAAATTCCGGACTAAATTCTACTGTTGTAGTTGTCAGAAGATTGCTTAAGTTCATGGAAATACTGCTATTTGCAGGAAGTTTCAACTCTTCATCTTTCTTTCCCCAATATTTAATAAAGGCAATATTTGAGGGTGCAATTGCAGTTGCTTTCATATGTTATTTTTTACTTTTAAAATTTCCCCACCGGCTTTAATTATAGCCGACTCAACATCTTTTCTTTTATTATCCGATGCTAATGCAATCATGCAATCTCCTCCTCCGGCTCCGGACAACTTTGCCCCGAATGCCCCGGATTCATTTGCAGCCAAACACATTTTATCTAGTTTTTCTGTACTGACTCCAAGTTCTTGAAGCAGCTTATGATTTTGATTCATCAACTCTCCAGTATTATTCCAATCTCCATTAATTAAAGTTATTTTTGCTTTATCAACTATTGTTTTTATATCTTCAAAAATCCTAAAATCCGGTTTTAAGTTTTTTACTAATTTTGCCGTGCTTGCTTTCGTTCCGGAATACCCGATTACCAACGGAATCTGTTTAACTAACAACGGTTCAATAACTTTACCGCCGGTAACAAAATACAACGTGCCTCCAAAAGTTGCGGCAGCAATATCAAAACCAGAGCCAACTCCCTGAATTGCACGAGTTACTTTATAACCTAAATCAAAAATTTCTTTTTTTGAAATTTTAATTTCATAAAATCTGCCTAATGCTAAAATCGTAGCTACGGTAACTGCAGATGAAGAACCAAAACCGTACTGTGAAGAAAAATCGCTATTTGTTTTTATTAACAACTTTCCATTAACACTATACTTTTTACAGAATAATTTCACTGTTCTTTCAACAAAGCGGTTGTCTTTAACCTGAGGTGCAATTATTTTTAATGGACCTGAATTTTCTTCTACCTCAACATAAACTTTTGACGAGACAGTCGTTACAATGCAGGGATAGTTATAAACAACTGCATGTTCACCAAAAAGCATTAACTTTCCCTGAGCAGATGCTTTGACTTTCATATTCTTGTTAGTCCTTGATAGTCCGGAACAAATTGATAATACTTTATTTTATTATTCTTTAAAAAATTTTCTAGTTCATTTTTATTTTCCGTAAAAAATAAAATAAATCCAGAGCCTGTTTTACGTCCACCTGCACCGGTAACCTTGCCGCATCCAAATTTAGAAAGTTTATTAAGTAATTTTTTAGTTTTTTCTGAAACCACACCAATTTTTTCCAATAATTTTTCATTGACAACAATACTTTCTTTTAACTGTTCAATGTTTTCTTTTTCAATTGCGTTTAGTATTTTTTTTGTTTCAATTTCAATTTGGTTTATAACTGTTTTTGCTGACTCGACTAATTCAACCAATTTAACCATCTCCCCTGTTGTTTCTTTCGGCTCGCCGCTATCGATCAAAAATAATTTTTCTTCAATCTCTTTGGGGATTTTATAATTTAAATTAGTTAATTGAATTTTTTTTTGATATAGAATTAATCCTCCAAAACAAGTAGCGGAATTATCAACCCCAGATGGATTCTGATGAAAGTGTTTTTCAATTTGGAATGCAAGATTGTTTACAATATCTTTTTCAAACTCTTGTCCTGTATAAAATTCTAAAAAAGAAGCAACTGCGGCTACCGATAAAGCTGCCGATGATCCTAAGCCCCGACCAACGGGAATCTCTGACTCAATCTTAAAGTCGAACATCTTATCTTTAAAAATAATTTTTTCTTTTTCTAAATACTTTTTTACTTTTGAAGAGATCAATAAGATATTTTTATTTTTAGTCCTTACTTCGCTTTCAAAAAGACTGAATTTGAGCCGGAGGTTTATTGCAGACACTAAAGCGGGTTTACCATAGACGACAGCGTGTTCTCCTGACAATATGACTTTTGCCGGTGCAGAATAAGAAATCTTCATAAAGGTTTGAATTTTACTCCATAGGCAATTACCCCATCCTCTGATGATGATCTTACTTTGCGTAGAACCGAAATAACCTGACTTCCTGTCTTTAGATCTTCCTTCTCATAGTCAACCAGTTGACCATATATTTTTTCTTTATTTTCAAATAATTCCACCAACACCACAGGATACGGTGCATATTTTTTGAAATCACTCCCCGGAGTATAAATTTTTGTCCAAGCAATAATTCGACCGCTTTTACCGATCAATTTTCTTATCTCTTTCTGTCTGCGCCAAATTTTTACTGGTGAAATCATATTAATTGCCTAAAATTGTAACAACAGCTGTACCCCCAGATCCTCCGACGTTGTGAGCTAATCCATATTTAACATTTTTAACCTGTCTTTTCTCCGCCTGTCCGGTTAGCTGTAAAAAAATTTCTCCTATCTGTTTTATCCCTGTTGCCCCAACCGGATGACCGGCCGCTTTCAAACCTCCGGAAGTATTGACGATCAAATTTCCTCCGTTTCCAAACATAGTCGGTTGTTGGGTGATGTTTTTTCCGCCGGCGCCTTTCTTCCAGAATCCTAAATCTTCCATTGCTAAAATTTCGGCGATTGAAAAACAGTCGTGAACTTCGGCTACATTTATATCGATCCGATCAATTTTTGCGTTTTTAAAAGCATTATTGGCAGCAATTTTCGTTGCCAAAATTTCGTCAATGTTTTTTCTTTCCTTTAAAGAGATCGTGTCGGTTGCCACTTCCGAAGCTAAAACCGATACTTTGTATTTTTGTTTTTTTAGCAAATCAGGATTATTAGTCATAATTACTGCTGAAGCGCCATCTGATATTGGTGAAGAGTCGAGAACCTTTAACGGATAGGATACATAAGCGCTTTTTAAAACATCTTCGACGGTGATCTTTCTTCTGAACTGAGCCTTATCATTTAAGCTCCCGTGATAATGATTTTTTACTGAAACATAGGCTAAATTTTTTTCTGAATAGGAATATTTTTCTAAATAATAGTTGGCGATCATTGCATAAAGACCGGAGAAAGTCAGACCTGCTTCCTGTTCTTCTCCTGATGCGGCTGCTGACAATCCCGTAATAGCCTCTTCCGGAGAATAATCGGTCATTTTTTCGGCCCCAATAACAAGGACGTTTTTATTACGATTTGAATCAAGATAACTCTTAGCTAAATTAAAAGCAGCTCCACCAGAAGCACAAGCTGCCTCAGCTCTATAAATTGGAATATTTACTTTTAAAATTTCTGCAATTTTTGACGGAGAATGGAGATTGTTTTCTAAAACGCCTGCCAGCATATTGCCGAAAAAAACCGCGTCAATCTGTTTGTTGCTCAAATTAGTTTGTTTTAAAACTCCCGTAATCGCTTCTTTTACCAGATCAAATAGCGACTTTTCCCAAAGCTCCCCGAATTTTGTCGTGTAGTACCCTGTTATATAATTCATATCATCTCCATCGCCTTTAAATAAGCCGGATAATTTATATATTTTTTATTATCAACAATCGTCTTAAATTCTTTTCTTCTTTTATCCAAATTTTTGGTAACTTTCAAAACAAAACTATCGCTCCCGGCCCCGGACCCATAAGAGCAAAGAAAAATCAGATCTCCTGTCTTTGCCTTTTCCAAAACCGGCATCAATCCCATTAGTGCTGATGCTGAATAAGAGTTGCCAAGGTAGTTAACGACCAGTGAATCTTGAATTTGAGGAAAGTTAAAACCCAGTGAGCCGGCAACCTGGATGGGAAATTTTCCATTAGGCATATGAAAAACGCCGAAAGCAAAATCGGCAGGTTTCAAACCGGTTTTTTTAAATAAACTTTTGGCTGATGACTCTATATGATAAAAATATGAGGGCTTTCCGCTGAATCTTCCACCGTGTGACGGATAGCGGATTCCTTCTCTCCGCCAAAAATCAGGAGTATCTGAAGAAAAAGATTCCATATCAACAATTTCTAAAATCAGATCATCTTTTCCCAAAAGAAGCGAAACTGATCCTGAGGCGGCTGTATATTCCAAAGTGTCATGGGTTTTACCCATTCCCTTGTCAGAACCAGTAACCAAAGCATAATCGCTGTACCCAGACTTGATTAAAGCCTGCGCAGAAATAACTGCGCCTGTGGCCGCCTTGCAGGCAAATTCCGTATCATAAGCTAAGTAATTTTTCTCTATACCTAAAAATTCTGCCAATATTGTTGAAGCCGGGTTCACAGCATAGGGATGGGTCTCAGAGCCGAACAAAACTACTTCGATCTGACTTTTATCTATCCTTATATCTGATAAAGCTGATGAGGCAGACTCAAAAGCCATTGTCAGAGAATCTTCATCAACTCCGGCAACCGCCTTCTCATTTATTAATAAAGATTTTTTGACATCTTCAGAATTTTTACCCCAAACATTAGCAATCTCTTCAGTTTTGATTCTGTACTTGGGAATGTAAAAGCCGTATGAAACAATACCGACCATAAAATTTATTAATTAAAATAGTTAACGTCCTAGCTTCTGATGGGTTTCTGCCAAAGTGCCTTCTGAAAGTGAAGCCAGTAGGGAGATCTCTCCGGCCAGGACCGCACTTCCCAATACTTCTGCAAGTTCCATTGAACTTTTCGCACCAATTATTGATAGCGCCTCTTGCTTTGTTTTTAGTTTTGTTCCTCCTCCAACGGTGCCAATCATTACCGCCGGTAAATAAACCGAAACGTATAAATTTCCATTTTTTAAAACTTTGCACGTAGTCAATCCCATACTCCCCTCAACTACATGAGCTAAATCCTGGCCAGTGGCTCCGTAGAAAGCCGCAACGATATTGGCAAAATGGGCGTTAAATCCCAAGGAGCCGCTCATGGCTGATCCGATCATACATTTGGCTAACCAAACTTCAAAAAATTTCTCCGGGGTTGTCTTTAATATTTCTTTAACTACTTCTTTTTTTAAAATAACTTCGGCCGAAACTTTTTTACCCCGACCGGCAACAAAATTCAACCAGGCTGGTTTTTTATCGATGCAAAAATTACCGCTGACCGCCAGACATTTAATATCGGTATTTTTTTGAATAAATTGAGAAATTTTTTCCGTAGCGATCGTTACCATGTTCATACCCATTGCGTCTTGGGTGTCAAAATAAAATCTCGCATAGACATAAGTGCCGGCAATTCTTACTCCTAATTTTTTTAATTTTAGGTGGGTGGAAGTTTTTTTCGCTTCGTTTTTAATAAGGTCAAAATTTTCATCCAGCCATTTTTTCAATTTAAAACTTTCTGCAAGGCCGGATGTTTCAAAGACCGGCCCCCTCGTTACACCAACGTTTTCAACAAATGATGTCGTCCCTCCAGAAAGATTAATCGCTTTAAACCCCCTATTAACCGAAGCCACCAATGCCCCCTCAGTTGTGGCAAGTGGGACATAATAATTCTTAACTCTTAACTCTTCATTCTTAATTGATATCGGTCCTGTGATTCCTAAGGGTAAGGTGGTTGACCCGATTAAGTTTTCACAATGGACTGTTTTCTCATCATCAACGTGAACTTTAGTGACGTTCTCCAGTTTTATTTTTAGTTCATTTTCCAAAAAGGTCCGTCTTTCTTTTGTCGTTTTAAAATCTTTGAGGTTCATGTATTAATTAGTCGAAATAAATACATAAATCATTCACATTGCCATGTTATAATTTGCTCATGGATTACTATAAAAAAGAGTTGTTTCTCGCCGAAGTTGATAGAGAAGATAATATTATTAAAAGGGTTGAAAGATGGGAAGCTCACAAATCAGGAATTCTTCATCGCGGTTTTACGATGATATTAATATATGATGGTAAAATCGTTCTTCAACATCGTAGACACTTAGCTTTTGATGGATATTTTGATTTAACATTTTCTTCACATCAAATTTATGTTCATGACGTTTTGCTAACTGACGAAGATGCAATTAACGAAACGTTAAAACGTGAATGGAATATTGACGGATCAGGACTAAAAAGTATTCCAAATTATTTAGGCAAATTCTATTATAAAGCCAAAGATCCAAATAGTATTTTTACCGAACATGAAATTGATTATAT
>CAZMBH010000044.1:0-1896 GCA_964564535.1 uncultured Gammaproteobacteria bacterium | reverse complement strand
AAGTAGTACAGAAATATTGAATAAGGAATAAACCACATCAGATAAAAGATCATCATATAAATTATTCTAAAAAAATTCTGCTTTGAAGAAAATCTAATAGCCAGATACATCAAGATCAGCTTCCAAATTAAAATACTTATTGAATAGGCGGTAAAGAATATACTAAATCCTTTTCCTAAAATTGAGAATGATCTTGGCGGGGTAATAAATATATAAAGGATCGAGGTTGTCAGAAACCAGATTAAAGTCGGTAGAAGCGAATAGGAAAAAGTGAAAAAGAAACTGCGGAAAGTAATTTCCTTTTTGTTTTTACTGAATATACCGGATAAAAAATAAAAGAACAAAACTGTTAGCAGAAAATTAATAATAAATAGAATATATACCAGCGTTGCCGGATATACTTTATCGCGGAGATAATATATAAACTTAAAATATAGAAAAATTATTCCGATTATAAGCGCTGGCTGATAATAATCTTTTTCTAAACTGATCTTCCTCATTGTTTTATACGGATTTAAAATCAAGCCGACAAAACGGTTGAAGATTAATAAAAATGAAGATAATAAATTCACCAGTATTTTCTTAAAATCCATATTGAAGAACTGTGACCAATTTAATCAAAAATCTTCCGAAAACAAAATACAAAAAAAAGGAAACAAATAAGGAAATTGGAATTATGTATATAAACGGAACTACTTTTAAATAAGCGGTGAACTTCCGGAAGTAATTTGTCAAAAAACCTGTGCCCAGATCGTTTGGTTCAACAAAAAAAACTTCATTTAATTTTTGCTTCATTCTTAAGTTCATTCTGTTCATATTTCGTTTTTAAATACCTTAATAAAACTTTTTCTGGCTCTAAATAGCAAACTTTCAGTCGCTTTAAAATTTAATCTTAACTTTTCCGAAATCTCTTTGATCCTGATACCATCTATGTACCTTAGTCGTAGTATTATCTGATAATCATTCGGAAGAGAGTCAATCACCTTGGATATTTTTGTCTGTAATTCTTTTTTATCAATCTCTTCGTCAATAAAAACCACCTTTAGGCTTTCGACGATAAATGAGGGTATCCGGGAAAAAAGAATGTTCTTTATTTTTTTCTTTCTTATTTGATCGACTACCTTGTGTTTGGCGATCGAAAACAAAAAGGTCTTTATCGAGGACTGAAAGCGGAAGTCACGGAGAGCTTCAATAAAATCAATGAAAATATCCTGGGTCAGTTCTTCGGCTAACTGATAGTTGTTGATTTGAGACCGGACAAACTTGAAAATTGAAGGTTGATATTTTTTATAAACAAAGAAAAGGGCTTTATCATCACGCTTGATTATCCTTTCTAACAGCAATTTCTCCTCTTTCTGGATATCCATAGTCCTTATTTTAGCACTTTTTCGTAGCCCCCGCACCCTCGAAATAGCCAATGGGCTGTTCGAGTCACCGTTGTCGTTGAAACTTTGAGTTTTTTAGCTATAACTTTGTATGACAAACCTTGTTTTAATAATTTAGCCATTTCGAGTCTATTTGCAAATTCTTCAAGTTCTTTAATTGTTAAGATATCTCTTAAAAAGTTAGCCACTTCTTGTTCTGTCTTTAATTTCAAGAAGGCTTTTGCTAAAAACTTTTCCTTATCATTTTTTGGTTTATAACTTTGATATGTTGACATGTAATTATTATATCACTTGATCCCAGTATAACGCTTACTTGCTCCCGAGGTCTACGTCCTCGCGTCGCAAGAGCGCGTATACGGGGTCTTCGGACAAATTAAATAAAAGCAAATCATATTTGTCCTTGACAAATTAATATCTATATATTATCATGATAACACGTTAATATATTTAATTAACCATGAAACAATTTAACAATGTAACAATTTGTTCCGTTTCTCATCATACCTCGCCT
>CAZMBH010000043.1:0-8082 GCA_964564535.1 uncultured Gammaproteobacteria bacterium | reverse complement strand
GCCGATCGCCATATTCGTACGACTATGCCTTATTTAATTATGGCTCCATATATGCCCCATTGGGTTTGTGATCAAACAGCCGATTTTTTTCACATCAGCGTTCAATTTGTTAACGGTCATTTAGTACCGAGGCTTAATGTTTGTTCCGAAGTCCGTCCTAACGATACTGCCCAATTAGAACAATTCTTAAAGGGAGGAGATTTGGATGTAGGAGAGTATTTTAAATGGAGAAGCGAGTCAATGAAAACAACTGAAAACGGTTGTCCGTCTTGTATCAATCAATGTTATTTTGAGGCAGAAATGAGAGGTGGAGGTGATACAAAGAATGATTTAGAAATGTGGAGCCATTTTGAAACAGTAGGAAAAGCCTTGAGGCAAAAATATACTTTTCGACATTCAATAAGACCAACCGTTTCTAAAAAAGGAGATTTCCAAAATCCTTATCTTTGGGAATCATTATTGCAAGGAATAGCTCGTCAAGTAGCGTCATTGGCAGGAGACAATTATTGGCAGAAGACTTTTAAACGTTCGGGGATTGATTATAATTCATTACTTCAGATATGTACTGAAGAAGCTTGTGATCAGGTTATTGTTCAGGATCTTGTAGAAAGAGAACAACAAGATCATAAAATGCGTTTATTTAAAACAGAAACCACACCTGAAAAAATTAAAATAGTTTCTTTCCAAGATAAGACGGAATGGTCTGACAGTCCATCCTGGCAAAGTCGGGCTCTTAGAGGTTTATATCTAAAAACCCAAAGAAGCGGGAAAGAAGCAGGTATCGCCGTACCATCAAGATATACAGGAATTTTGAAACATGAAAATATATATAATTTTCAAAGAGAAGTAAAAAATATTGTTGAACAACAAAAACATAAAAGTATATTAATTAGAGAAAAACAAGGAAGAATCTTTCCATTTATCAAAATTAGTCTGGAATTTTTAACCAATCTTTCACAGCTTTATAAGTTTTTTAACTTATCATTTTTAAAAAATTAGTCTGGATTCCCGCCTACGCGGGAATGACACCAAAAAATCCGTTGAATATTTGGCTTCTTGTCTGATATAATTGTTTTCTTATGAAAGCAAAAATCCATCCAACATATTTTACTGATGCCCAAGCTATTTGTGCGTGTGGTAACACTTTCACAACCGGATCGACAAAAAAGACTATCACAGTTGAAGCTTGCTATAAGTGCCATCCTTTTTATACAGGAGAACATAAATTTTTAGATAGAAAAGGCCGGGTCGATTCGTTCCAAAAAAAACAAGCTTTTGCGGTAAAATATAAGGCTTCAAACGTGGGAAGAAAAAATAAGGATCATAAGGAAGAAAAAAATGTAAAATCTTTACGTGAACTTTTAGGAGAATGATGGTATAATTAAAAAACCTAAGACACCAGGTACAAAAATAATTCCTGGCGAACTTCCCTCGCTTAGCGAAGGAGATGGTAAAAATATGGTAAACACACAAAAAAAAAATCAGGTTGATTCTATCTTAAAATTTGTTGAGAAGAACCCAAATATATTGTTAGCTAAGATTGGTCGCACCACTCATCAAAGTTTAGAAACTCTTCGTAAAGAATTAAGAAAAAGCGACTCAAAGGTCAAGGTAATTAAAAATACTTTGTTTGAAAAAGCCGTCAATAAAATTGCATTAAAGAATAAACTTTTCGTTGATTTTAAAAAACAGTTCTTTCCTTTAAAAGAAACCACTGCCTTAATAACTCTCGGAGATAGTTGGTATGAGGGTCTAAAAGCTCTTTATCTATTTTCAAAAAAAGACGCAACTTTGAGTTTAAAATTGGCCATGCTTGATAAAAATTTATATAACTCTGAAAAAGTCGTTCAAATTGCCCAACTCCCAAGTAGAGAAGAATTGCTAGGTAAGATTATAGGAAGCATGAAAAGCCCAATGAGTAAATTTGTATACGCTTTAAAATATAACACTAATAAGTTTGTCTATATTCTGAATGCTAAATCGAAGGAGGTGAAATCATAAATGTCTGAAATAAAATTATCTGAAAAATTGAATAAAATTGCGACTGAAATCGAAACTTTGACAGTAGTTGAAATGGCTGAATTAGCCAAATATTTAGAAGAAAAATTTGGTGTTTCTGCTATGCCAGTTGCCGCTGCTCCAGTCGCTGGAGGCGCTGCCCCTGCTGCTGAAGAAAAAACCAGCTTTACCGTTGTTTTGACCGCCGCCGGAGACAATAAATTAGGAGTAATCAAAGCCGTTCGAGAAATTCTTCCTAATCTAGGACTCATGGATGCTAAAAAATTGGTAGAGTCTGCACCAAAAGATCTGTTAGTTGATGTAAAAAAACCAGCCGCTGAAGAAGCTAAGAAAAAAATTGAAACTGCTGGAGGAAAAGTAGAGTTGAAATAAGTTTTTTTATTAATCTAGCCCCGCTCGAAAAAGCGGGGCAAGGAAGCCGGTATTTTCCTTGACTTTACATTGAAAAATAGCTACAATTTATACTTATGGCGTCTAAAAAAAAATCTGATTACGGAGCTGACTCAATAGTCGTTCTTGAAGGACTTGAACCAGTCAGAAAAAGGCCAGCGATGTATATAGGGACCACAGCTCAATACGGAGTTAACCACTGCTTAAATGAAATTATTGACAATTCAATTGATGAAGCCCTAGCAGGTTATTGCCACCGGATCGAAATTAGAATCGAAGAAAACAACTACATGACGGTTATTGATGACGGCCGGGGTATCCCGGTTGACAAAGTCCCAAAATACAATGTCTCCGCTCTTGAAATGGTAATGACAAAACTACACGCCGGGGGCAAATTCAGTGATGGAGCCTACAAAGTTTCAGGTGGACTTCACGGAGTTGGTGCTTCTGTTGTTAACGCGCTTTCTGATCATGTCATAGTCGAAGTAAAACGTGACAATCAGCTCTACCGTCAAGAATATAAAAGAGGTGTTCCTGTTGCCTCAGTCAAAAAAGTTGAGAAATCGGTCTTAAATTTTGATTTTGAACAGGGCACAGCCACCTCATTTTTACTTGATAAGGAAATTTTTAAAGAAACTATTGAGGTCAATAATAGTATCTTTAAAAAACAAGTAAAAGAACGGGCTTATTTGATTAATAATGTCTATTTTAGAATTTTCAATAAAAAAACTAAAGAAAAATTCGGATATTTTTTTGACGGGGGAATAATCTCTCTTCTTCGAGACATGAATCGAGGAAAAAAAACTTTACATGATCCTATATATATTCATAAAACTGTTGACGATAAAGATGTCCAGGTAGCCATTCAATACAATCAATCGCTTAATGAAAATATCCATACTTTTGTAAACGTTATTAATACTCATGAAGGCGGCGCACATCTGACTGGATTTAAAACAGCGTTAACTAAAGCGATAAATAATTATGCAAAAAAAGAATTTGGCGAAAAAGATAAAAATAGTGAGACTTTTTCCGGAGATGATGTAAAAGAAGGATTATCTGCAATAGTCTATATAAAAATGTCTGCTACCGACCTGCAATTTGAGGGACAGACAAAAACTAAGTTAGGTAATTCAGAGGTCCAGACCATAGTTCAACAGACTGTTTTTGAGTATTTAGAATCTTATTTCGAAGAAAACCCAAAAACCGGTAAAGAAATACTTGGTAAGATTTTTCTTGCCCAAAAAGCAAGACTTGCAGCTAAAGCGGCTAAAGAGGCCGTTATGCGAAAAGGTGCTTTAGAAGGAGCTACTCTTCCTGGTAAACTGGCAGATTGTCAAGAAAAAGATCCGTCGCTTTGTGAAATATTTATGGTTGAGGGTAATTCTGCCGGTGGCACCGCAAAAGAAGCCCGTAACCGGAAATTTCAAGCCATTCTTCCTTTAAGAGGTAAAATTCTAAATACCGAAAGGGCTTATTTAGATAGGGTTTTAGCTTTTAAAGAGATTAAGGATTTAGTTATCGCCCTCGGCATGGGTATTGGTGAAAATATTAACTATGCAAAACTTAGATATCATAAAATTATCGTTATGACCGATGCCGATGTCGACGGCGAACATATTTTGACATTGATATTAACATTTTTCTTCAGACATCTGCCTGATGTAATTCGTAAAGGACATCTTTATGCTGCTCAACCACCTCTTTTTAAAGTTCAACAAGGAAAACAAATTCATTACGTGTACTCCGACGAAGAAAAAGATAAATTGGTCGCTCAATTGCTTACAAAACAATCTAGTCAACCTAATGTACAACGTTATAAAGGTCTTGGAGAAATGAATCCTGATCAACTTTGGGACACAACTATGGATCCGGAAAGAAGAATTTTGAAACAAATTATGATTACTGATGCTGAAGAAAGCGATCATGTTTTTTCAATGTTGATGGGCGACGAGGTTCCACCAAGAAAAAAATATATCGTTACTCATGCGAAATTAGCTAATTTAGATTTGTGATTTTATATTATTAATTTTTATTAAAGTATGTTTATAAACTTTTTTAATTCAACCCAGCCAGCAATAATTGCGGGCATTTTTTCTATTATCTATGGAATTTTTCTTACTACAAAAATACTCAAACATCCAAAAGGTGATGATAAAATGAATCAAATTTCAGATGCAATAAATGAAGGGGCTAATGCCTATATGAAACGTCAATATATCGTTGTCAGTTTCATAGGTTTAATTATTTTTGCAATTCTGTATTTTGTTTTTGGAAAATTTACTGCAATTGGTTTTGTGATTGGGTCAGTTTTTTCTGCGATTTCGGGAATAGTTGGAATGTCTATTGCTGTTAAAAGTAATATTAGAACTGCTCAAGCGGCAAAAGATGGTTTAGGAAAAGCTTTCTCTTTAGCATTTGCCGGTGGTTCGGTGACAGGTTTCATGGTCGCAGGACTGGCTCTTTTAGCTGTTTCAGGTTTTTATCTTCTTTTAACCACTTATAGTGGAAGCGCCAGTCTTCAACCTTTAATTGGCTTGGCTTTTGGAAGTTCCCTTATTTCTGTTTTTGCCCGTCTTGGTGGAGGAATCTTTACCAAGTCCGCCGATGTTGGAACTGATATGGTCGGTAAAATTGAAAAAAATATTCCCGAAGATGATCCTAGAAATCCCGGAGTAATCGCCGATTTAGTCGGTGATAATGTTGGGGATGACGCTGGAATGGCGGCTGATCTTTTTGAAACTTATTTAGTAACGGCTATCGCCGCTATGATTCTCGGTAAATTAACTTTTCCCGGTGATCAAGCAATCATTTATTATCCGTTGCTAATTGGAGCAGTTTCAATATTTGCTAGTATTATCGGCTCATTCTTCGTTAAATTGTCAGGCAATAAAATTATGCTGGCTCTTTATCAGGGTCTAACAGTAAGCGCTATAATAGCATTAATCGGATTTTATTTAATAACAGTATTAATGTTCCCAGGACAAATTAATTTTTTCTACACTTCAATTATCGGTGTGGTTTTGACTATGGCGATGGTAGCAATTACTGAATATTACACTTCAAAAAGATTCTCCCCGGTAAAAAACCTTGCTCAATCATCAACGACAGGACACGGGACTAACGTTATCGCCGGATTAGCTTTGTCAATGAAGTCAACTTTAGCTCCAATTATTGTAATTTCATTTTCAACTATTCTAGCTTTCTATTTTGCGGGATTATATGGAATAGCCATCGCTGCCATGAGCATGTTATCTCTCACAGGAATTATTGTTTCGATAGATGCTTTTGGTCCAATTACTGATAATGCCGGAGGAATTGCTGAAATGAGTGGTTTAGACTCTAAGATTAGAAAAGTTACTGATGCTTTAGACGCTGTAGGCAATACAACTAAAGCTATTACCAAGGCTTATGCAATCGGTTCAGCGGCTTTGGCAGCCTTAGTCCTTTTTACAAGCTACACACAGGAGCTGGGAAAACAGGTTATTTTTTCTTTAGCAGATCCTTACGTTGTTATTGGTCTATTTATTGGTGGGGCTTTGCCTTATATATTTGCCGCTTTTGCCATGGAAGCAGTTGGAAAAGCCAGCGTTGCTGTAGTTAACGAAGTCCGAAGACAGTTTAAAGAAATCAAAGGCTTGATGGAAGGAAAAGCCAAACCTGAATATGGAAAAGCCGTTGATATCGTTGCTAAATCAGCTATTAAACAGATGATTGTTCCAAGCCTTATTCCGGTAGTAACGCCAATTGTTATCGGCTTGGCTTTTGGTTCAAAGGCCTTAGGAGGTCTATTGCTTGGTAGCATTATTACGGGACTTTTCGTCGCAATATCGATGACAACAGGCGGAGCTGCTTGGGATAATGCCAAAAAATATATTGAAGAGGGTCATTTCGGCGGGAAGGGAAGTTTTGCCCATCAAGCCGCAGTTACCGGTGATACGGTCGGGGATCCATATAAGGACACAGCAGGACCCGCTATTAACCCAATGATTAAAGTATTGAATATAGTAGCCTTATTATTAGCGCCATTTTTAATTTAAGATAATTTATGTCAAATAACGTCCAGGTAACCGAAATAAATACAGAAATGAAGCGTGCATATCTTGATTACGCAATGTCTGTTATCGTTTCCCGTGCTCTTCCGGACGTTCGTGACGGCTTAAAACCGGTTCATCGCCGGATTCTTTACGCAATGTATAAGTTAGGATTGACTTCCAGCGCCCGTTTTTCCAAGTCGGCAAAAGTTGTTGGAGAAGTACTTGGAAAGTATCATCCTCACGGTGACTCTTCAGTTTACGAAGCCTTAGCTCGATTAGCCCAAACCTTTTCCATGCGCTATCCATTGATCAAAGGACAAGGTAACTTCGGATCGATCGATGGAGATCCGCCTGCCGCCATGCGTTACACTGAAGTCAAGCTTGCCAAGATTTCTGACGAAATGGTTGCTGATATTGAGAAAGAAACAGCTCCTTTTATTGATAACTTCGATGGATCTTTAAAGGAACCTGTTTATCTGCCGGCCAAACTTCCTAATCTTTTACTTATGGGTGCTGAAGGTATTGCGGTTGGAATGGCGACAAAAATTCCTCCTCATAATCTTTCAGAACTAGTTGACGCATTAGTTTTTATGATTGATAAAGCTAAATTAGATGATAAAAAAAGCGCCAAAAAATCACCAATGCAAGACGTTAAGGAATTGATGTTCAATACAACTCTTGAAGACTTATTAACTTTTATAAAAGGCCCGGATTTCCCAACTGCTGGACTAATTTATGGAGCCGCAGATATTAAAGAGATGTATGCAACCGGCCGCAAGTCAATAATGATGCGGGCCCGAGTAACCGATGAAGATATCGGCAAAGGTAAGATGGCTATTATAGTTAACGAACTGCCATATCAAGTTAATAAATCTTTATTGGTTGAAAAAATCGCCAACTTAGTTAATGAAAAAAAGATCGTTGGAATATCGGACCTTAGAGACGAATCTGACCGGGACGGAATCAGAGTTGTTATTGAATTAAAAAAGGATGCTTCATACAAAAAAGTACTAAACAATCTTTTTAAGTTTACTAATCTACAAACGTCTTTTCCGGTTAACATCGTCGCCCTAGTTGACGGTGTACCACAAACATTATCTTTAAAAACGATTCTGGAAATATATATCAAGAACCGGGTCGAAGTTATTGTAAAAAGGTCAAATTATGAGTTGGCCGAAGCCAAAGCTCGGGCGCATATTTTGGAAGGTTATTTGATTGCCCTGGATCATATTGACGAAGTAATTAAGGTAATAAAGAAATCTAAAGATGAACCGGAAGCCAAAGAAAATCTGATGAAAAAATTCGGACTATCTTTACTTCAAGCCCAGGCTATCATGGAGATGCAATTAAGACGTCTCACAGGACTGGAAAGAAATAAAATTGAAGATGAGCTAGCTCTATTAAAAGAAACCATTTCATATTTGGAAAGCTTGCTAAAAGACATTTTTAAGATCCTTAAAGTTATTAAAGAAGAAATTTTATATTTAAAAACTAAGTATGGCGACGAGCGGAGAACTCAGGTGATGAAATTTAAACCTGGTGAGATCACCGACGAACAGCTAATTGAGAATAAGGAAGTAATTGTCGTTTTAACAAAAGAAGGATACATCAAGCAGGTTCCCCGTGAAACCTTCCG
>CAZMBH010000042.1:0-8344 GCA_964564535.1 uncultured Gammaproteobacteria bacterium | reverse complement strand
CTGTGTCGTTCCAAAGGTCTGGATTCCCGCCTACGCGGGAATGACACGGATCTTCAAGTGAGTTAAAGCCTTTTGAGTAAGTTGTCTTCCTCTTGAAGTCTTTTTCAAAAAACCTAATCGAAGTAAATAAGGCTCAATAAATTCTTCGACGGTCTGTTTATCTTCTGAGATAGAGGATGCGATCGTTTCAACTCCAACAGGAACATTGTTAAATTTTTTTCCCAATATTTCCAAATATTGTTTATCAATATCGGTTAGACCAACCTCATCAATTTCCAGCAACTCAAATAATTTATCCAATAAATTTTTGTCGATTATTTTGTGTTTATCGACTTCAAATACATCGCGGGCCCGTTTTAATATTCTGTTGGCTAATCTTGGAGTTCGACGCGATCTGGTGGAAATTTCAAAAGCCGCCTCTTCAGTGACAGGAATATCCAATATTTTGGAAGACCGGATAATAATCTTTTCAATTTCCTTATTATGGTAATAATCCAAACGCAGTAATAAACCGAAACGATCTCTGAGTGGAGCGGAAAGCAATGCCAGTTTTGTTGTTGCACCTATAATTGTTATCCTAGGAACAGGTAGGCGAACGGTTCTTGCTGAAGGACCCTGCCCGATTATAATATCAAGAGAATATTCTTCCATAACGGGATATAGCATCTCTTCAACTGACTTTGGCAACCGGTGGATCTCATCTATAAATAAAACGTCATTATCTTTAAGGTTTGTTAAAATAGCAGCCAAATCACCGGTTTTGGTGATCGTAGCGCCTGAGGTAACCTTCATTTCGCCTTTTAGCTCATTAGCGACGATATAAGCCAGGGTTGTCTTACCGATTCCCGGCGGGCCGTAGAAAAGAATGTGTTCTGAAGGCTTTCCCCGCTTATTGACGGCGTCAATAAACATTTTTAGAGTTTTAGAAACATTTTCCTGACCGATATAGTCTTTAAGAAGTTTTGGTCTTAGATTTTCCTCGTTTTTAGAAACGTTCATGAAAGTTATTATACTGGATTCCCGCCTTCGCGGGAATGACATTAAAGTTATTTCCTTTTTTTTAAGGCTTCTTTGATTTTCTCTTCGACTGTTAAATTTTTAGAAAGTTTGGAGACTAATTTTTTTGCCTCATAGGATTTATAGCCTAAGGAAACTAAAGCGCTGACGACCGTTTGGTCATCATCGGACATAACCATATTCTTCATATCAAAATCTGTTTTAAGTTTTGAAGATAGTTCCAGAATTATTTTCATAGCCGTTTTTCGTCCCAAACCCGGTACCTTCAAGGAATCAACTTCATTGCTTGTCACGGCTCTAATGATCTCGTCCACCTTTAATGAAGATATAACCGTGAAGGCTGTTTTTGGTCCAACCCCGGAAACGGTCAGTAAAAGCAAAAAGAAATCGTGTTGTTGTTTGGTTTCAAAACCAAATAAAACCAAAGCATCATCTCGGACCTGAAGATAAGTGTAAAGTTCAATATCTGATGGCAATTGATGACTAGTGATTAGTGAGTTTGGCAAAAAAACCTGGTAAAAAACACCTCCTGAAGTTTCAATCAGACCGATGTTCCTGTCAACTTCAACAAGTTTTCCTTTGAGTTTACCGATCATAAAATTAACTTAATTTGAGCTCTTTCTCTATATCCAACAACCTATTATACTTGGTCACGTTTTCAGAATGGACTGGAGGGCCAAATTTAATGAAATCTGACTGAAGGGCGACGCTTAGATCGGCAACAAAATCATCATTAGTCTCCGCATGTCCGGCAGATATAATAAAATTTGAATTATTTGTTTTTAAACTGGATACTTTATTAAAAAACTCGGTTATTGTTCCAATCTCGTTAAGTTTTAAAACTGACGTTGAAGTTTGTTTTGACAAACTGTTTTTTTCACTAGACAGATAAAAATCACTCTTTATGTCTTCAAAAACATTTTTATTGGAAAGCCAGTCATTTTCCTCCAAAGGATCGATAATAACCAAAAGTAAATATTTTTTAATTGTTTCCTTGATAAATTTGATATATTCTTCGCTTGAAAGAGGTTTCTCTTTGTCTTTAATAGTATATCTCCTTTGATTAAAATAATGCTGAGCCTGAAAGTTGACGCTGGCAAAAATATCCTGGCCAAAATGAAGACTCATTGATTCAACCGATTGTTTTATAGCGTCCAGTGCGTCTAGATTTGTAAAAAATTTCATTTTAAAAAGCTTACGTAAATTATGATAAAGATCAACACTTATTTGATACGACTGGTGGTATGGGAAAGCTGACGAAGGAAAAATTAAAAATTCCTTAAAGTCTAAATATGTTTGGCCTCCCCGGGAACCTGTCAGTAAAGTGAAAAGAGGCGTTGGAAGTTTTTTTAACTCTAAGCTTTGATGAGATATTTCTATAAACTTTAAATTAAGATACTGATAGAGTGGTTTATCAGAAACTAGTGCGCCGGCGCTGGCGATGAGCTTAGAAATAAGATTAATAGAATTAACACCTAGCAGGCTTTTATCTTTAGTTCCGTCAGCCTTTAATAACCAGTTATCAACCTCAGCCTGTTTAATTGGTGACACCCCGACAAGTTTTGGGCCCAAGAGGTCGTTAATATATGAAACAGCTTTTTGGACGCCCAGTCCGTTATAACGGTTTTTATTGCCATCTCTCAGTTCCACTACTGGCGAACTTTCTTCAGGGTCGAGTGATGAAATATTAACTGTCACATAACGGCCGTCATCTAAAAAAAGCTTCCCTTGAAGAGTCGGATAACCCAGCGAATTTATTATTTCATTGGCGTTAATTTTTTTTATTGTGGGCATAGTTTAATTTAAATACAATTGTCATCCCCGTGGAAACGGGGATCCAGGAAAGTCTGGATTCCCGCCTTCGCGGGAATGACGGGAATGAAAAAGTTTTTTTTCAACATCAAAAACAACCTGTCTGGTTCTTTCAATAACGTCAGGAGTGACGGAAAGACTCGTGATCCCGGCCCTAACCATTTTTTCGGCTATTTCAGGATAGTCTGATGGCGCCTGTCCGCACATTGAAGAAGTAATCCCGAATTTTTGGCAGGTTTTGACGATATATTCAAGAACTTTTATGACAACCGGAGTACGTTCGTCGTATACAGGTGCAACGTCCTCACTATCGCGGTCAACTCCCAACAACATCATCGTCAGATCATTAGTGCCAATTGATACCCCATCGATTCCGATTTTAATAAATTCTTCCAAATTAAGCGCACAAGAAGGAACTTCAACCATGATCCATAATTTAAACTCCGGGTAATTTAAAAGGCCGGTTTTTTCAATAATTTGCTTAATTTTAATCAATTCCCACGGAACTCGGACAAAAGGAATCATAAGATGAAGATTGCGGTAACCCTTTTCCCAAATATTTTTAATGGCTTTCAGTTCCATTTCAAAGACTTCCGGGTTACTGATATATCTGTAAGCACCGCGAAATCCAAGTAACGGATTTTCTTCATGAGGCTCAAATTCTTTTCCTCCGGCCAAGTCACGGTATTCATTAGTTTTAAAATCTGTTGCCCTATAAACAACGGGGCGTGGGGAAAATGGAGCAACAAATTTAGTTAATTCCTTCGTTAGTTTATTTATAAAAATTGCCTGTTTTTTTTCTTTAATAAACTGTTTTGGATGAACGCCTATTTCAGCGATAACGAATTCAGCTCTCAAAAGTCCGATTCCATCGACATGCATTTTGGAAACCTTTTCTACTTCAGAAGGTTGAGCTAAATTTGTGTAAATTTTTGTTGCGGTGTGAAGTTTTTTAGTTTCGAGTTTAGGGTTTCTTGTTTCTTGTTTACGTACACTTTTCCCTTTATAAATATCCCCGGTTAATCCGTTAACGGAAATAACCATTCCTTCTTTTAAAATCTTGGTCGCTCCTTCTGCCCCAACGACGGCCGGAATACCAAGCTCCCGGGAAACTATTGCAGCATGAGAAGTCCGTCCGCCTTTTTCAGTGACAATTGCAGTTGCTTTTTTCATCGCCGGGACGTAATCAGGATTCGTTTGAGGTGCAACCAATATGTCCCCCGGTTTAATTTTATCGATTTCTTTTGGCGACATAATTATTTTTACTACCCCGACACCAATTCCCGGTGAAGCAGGTGAGCCAGATAAAATAAGCGGCAGATCATCACCTGAAGTGCTGGAAACATTATTTTTAGTAGTTGTAATCGGTCTTGCTTGAATTATATAAACACGGTCATTTTTTATAGCCCATTCAATATCTTGAGGAAAATAATAATGATTTTCAATATCACGGACAAGAAGAGCTACTTTAATAATTTCCTGATCGGTTAATTTTATGACCGACCCGGCCTTGCCCAATTTAATTTCCTTATTAGAGATATTTGATTTAACAAACTTAACGTCCTGTTTACCGATTTCTTTTTTAATAATAACAAGTGATTTCTTGTCAACTTCATAATGATCTGGGGTGACTCTTCCTTGGACTATATATTCACCTAATCCAAAAATTGCTTCGATAACAATTTTATTTTTATTATTTGTGACCGGGTCAATCGAAAAAGCAATTCCTGACTTTTCTGACTCGATCATCCTTTGAACGACAACGGCAAGACCAACCTTACTGTGATCAAATTTTTGTTCATGACGGTAATAGATAGCCCGTTGGGTAAATAGTGAGGCATAACATTCTTTAACTTTTTTCAATAAATAGGCTTCACCTTTAACGTTAAGATAGGTATCCTGCTGGCCGGCAAATGATGCGGTTGGAAGATCTTCAGCGGTCGCTGAAGAACGCACCGCCACCAACGGAGCTTTATATAAAGATTTGATCTTTGAGAGACTGGTTTTTAGAAATGAGGAATCGTTTTTATAATATTTATTTTCCTTAATTTCCAAATTATCATAAAATCTGACAATTTCTTTAACTAAATTAGGGGGGAGTGTAGAAGAAATTATAATTTCTCCTATATGTTTTGAAGCTTGAGCAAGTTCATGAGAGTTTTCATAATTTAATTTTGAAAGAATATTCATGATTTGGTTTTTTATTCCAGCTTTTTCCACAAATTCAAAATAGGCCTGCGCTGTAATAATAAATCCGTAGGGAATCGGTAATGAGGCATTAACCATTTCTCCTAAATTGGCGCCTTTTCCGCCTACCGAGCCGACATCATTTTTTCCAACTTCTTCAAACCAGACAATTAATTTTTTATTAGCCATAATTTCATCATAGCATAATTTTTTTTCTGTATTGACAAAAAAGAAAATTATATGATATGATTAAAAATCGTTTTTTTATGATTAAAAAATACGTATATTTCTTCGGAGGGGGATCTGCGGACGGGGACGAGAGTATGAAGAATTTATTAGGTGGTAAAGGAGCGAATTTAGCTGAGATGGCCGGACATAAAAAACTTCGTTTACCGGTGCCTCCAGGGTTTACAATCACTACAGAGGTCTGTACTTTTTACTACGCAAACAAACGAACCTATCCAAAAGGTTTGAGAGATACGGTTACCAAATCAATTTCAAGAATAGAAAAATTGATGGATAGGAAGTTTGGAGATGTTAATAATCCTTTGTTAGTGTCTGTCCGAAGTGGCGCCAGACGGTCAATGCCAGGGATGATGGAAACCGTTTTAAATGTCGGATTGACTTCAAAAACGATTCCCGGCTTAATAAAACAATCTAAAAATGAACGGTTCGTTTATGACGCTTATAGAAGATTAATAACGATGTATTCGGATGTCGTCATGGAAAAAGCATTTGGGATTGAGCCAAAAAACGAAGAAGATGGAATTAGAAAACAGTTGGAAAAAATCTTGGATAAAATAAAAAAAGAAAAAGGAGTTGAAAACGATACCGATCTTGATACTGGAGACCTTAAAAAAATCTGTGTTTTATATAAAAATAAAGTTAAGGAAGTTTTAAAAAAAGATTTTCCTGACGATCCGGCTGAACAGTTATGGGGAGGGATTGGAGCTGTTTTTTCTTCTTGGAACGGAAAAAGAGCTGTTTCATACAGAAGAATAGAAAACATTCCGGAAGCTTGGGGAACTGCTGTTAATGTTCAATCAATGGTTTTTGGAAACATGGGCGAAGATTCTGCAACGGGAGTTGCCTTCACCAGAAACCCCGGCAACGGTGAAAAGAAATTTTATGGTGAATATTTAATTAACGCCCAAGGTGAAGATGTTGTTGCCGGTATTAGAACACCGGCTCCTGTCAATGAAGATTCTAAAAATGACCATAATAAAAAATTAACGAGTTTGGAAAAGGCAATGCCTAAACTTTATGATCAGCTTTTCCAATTTCAAAAAAGGCTTGAGATTCATTACCGAGATATGCAGGATATCGAGTTTACAATTGAAAAAGGCCGTCTTTTTATGTTGCAGTGCCGGATTGGAAAGAGAAACGGGCCGGCCGCGATAAAGATGGCAGTTGACATGGTGGATGAAGGTTTAATTAATGATAAAACAGCGGTTATGCGCGTTACTCCTGCACAACTGGATGAACTTTTACATCCGATTATTGATCCTAAAGAGGAGATGAAAATTAGACCGGTTGCCCATGGCCTTCCAGCCGGTCCCGGTGGTGCAAGTGGAATGATCGTATTTAGCGCAAACGACGCCGTCGCTTGGGCGAAGACCGGAAAGAAAGTTATTTTGGTCCGGGAGGAAACAAATCCAGAAGACATTGAGGGAATGAGAGTTGCTCAGGCGATCTTGACTGCACGGGGTGGTATGACGTCGCATGCGGCCTTAGTAGCCCGTGGATGGGGTAAATGTTGCATAGTCGGCTGTGGAAATATTGCAATTGATTATTTAAAAAAGACAATGACGATCGGAAAAAAAGTTTATCGGGAGGGCGATTGGTTTACACTCAATGGCACTAAAGGTAATTTATATGAAGGGAGTTTAAAGATGATGGACGCTTCTTCAGAGAATAAGATTCTTTTAAGATTTTTGAAACTATGTGATAAGAGTCGTCGTTTAAAGATTCGTACAAATGCCGATACTCCTGAAGATTCTAAAAGAGCTCGGATGTATGGAGCTGAAGGGATAGGGCTTTTCAGAATTGAGCACATGTTTTATGGTAAAGGAAGTGATAAGGCATTATTTCTTCTACGCAAAATGATCGTCTCAAAAACTGTCGAAGAAAGAATAGGTGCTTTGAAAGAACTATTTCCTTTTATGAAAGCGGATATTAAGGGAACACTCCGGGAAATGAAAGGATTTCCTGTAACAATAAGGTTGATTGATCCTCCGCTTCATGAGTTTGTTCCGAGAGAAAATGCTGCACAGGAAAATCTTGCAAGAAGTCTGAAAATTAATTTATCAGAATTTCAAAAAAGAGCTAATTCACTTCATGAAAACAATCCTATGATGGGTCACCGGGGCGTAAGACTCGGGATCACCTACCCGGAAATTACTGAGATGCAAGTGCGGGCAATACTTGAGGCGGCCGCAGAATTATTAATTGAGAAAATAAAAGTCGAACCGGAAATCATGATTCCTGTTACCTGTGATGTTTCCGAGTTAACTCATCAATCTTCAATCATTAAGAGTGTTTATAAAGAAGTTTTGCAAAAATTTAAACTTAAAAAAATTAATTATTTAATAGGAACAATGATAGAAATACCACGTGCCGCTTTGACAGCCGGTGCAATGGCTCAGGAAGCCGAATTTTTTTCTTTCGGAACTAATGATCTGACACAGATGGGATTTGGTTTTTCCCGTGATGACATCGGCGGATTTTTACCTGACTATCTTACTAAAGGAATTTTACCAGATGATCCTTTTCAAACGATTGATCAGGAGGGGATTGGTGAATTAATTAAAATCGCTATCGAAAGAGGTAGAAAAACACGTAAAAATCTTAAAGTAGGAATTTGCGGAGAACATGGGGGAGATCCGACCTCAATTACTTTCTGTCACAATGTTGGAATGAACTATGTTTCCTGTTCCCCATTTAGGGTTCCAATAGCCCGCCTTGCTGCTGCACAAGCTGCGTTATAATTTATGTTTTAGAGCCTTGTTCTCTTGAAAGACGCTATATTTAATGATAACATTCATACATGAACGAGAGGCGAAAAGCTCCTATTATAAGAATTACTTTATTTAGTGATTCACTAAAATCAAAACCAAGTAAACTCAGTTCGTTAACAGGTCGCGGTGGTTGCGAACCAGCTGCAATAGGCTGTATAACATTAACTACCATTATAGGTCTTCTTGTTACTGCATATATACTCTTAGTAAACAATCACATAATTGGACCTTGACATCTTTTATTTATAAAAATTCCATGTCAAACCAAAATGAAAATGTCATACCCTATAATTATTAACTTTTTAACTGCT
>CAZMBH010000041.1:6366-8436 GCA_964564535.1 uncultured Gammaproteobacteria bacterium | reverse complement strand
TTGTCGTTTTAACAAAAGAAGGATACATCAAGCAGGTTCCCCGTGAAACCTTCCGAATTCAGCACCGTGGAGGAAAAGGAGTTTCAGGTATGGAAACAAAGGATACTGACAATGTATATTATATTACCACAGCAATGACTCATGACTACATGCTCTTTTTTAGCAATCAGGGTCGGGTATTTCAAACTAGGGTTTGGGATGTTCCGGTGGGATCACGTATCTCTAAAGGAAAAGCGATAATCAACTTGGTCGCTCTCAAACCTGAGGAAAAAATAACTTCGATCCTTAGCTATAGTGCCGAAACGATGGAAAAAGCAAAAAATATGTTCGTTGTGATGTCGACAAAATATGGCACGGTTAAAAAATCCTCATTTGAAGACTATATCAACATAAGAACAAACGGTATTATTGCCATCAAACTAGAGAAAGATGATGAACTTTTATGGGTAAAGCTTACCGATGGAAAAAAGAACGTCATTTTAGCTTCAAAAAACGGAAAGGCGATCGTTTTTAAAGAAAAAGAGATTAGACCGACTGGACGGGCTTCTATTGGCGTAAAGGGTATGGACCTGGACGCAAAAGCAGATCAACAAATCATTGCCGCCGATGTTTTTTCAGACGAAGAATTCAAAAAGGATATTCTTGTTTTAACGGAAAGGGGAATCGGTAAGAAAACCAAGCTGTCTAACTTTAAAGGTCAACATCGCGGAGGCAAGGGTGTAAAGATCACCTCAGTTGATCAAAAGATCGGTTCGGTTGCATATTCGGCAATAATTGAACCAGGTGACACAACTTTGATTATTACCAGCGCGCTAGGACAAATCGTCAAAATGGAGCTTAGTAACATTCCTTCCCGATCAAGAACGGCGAAGGGAGTTATTTTGATGAGGTTTTCCGAAAAAACGGACCGAATCGTCAGTGCCACCAGCGTCTAAAAATATGGTATAATTACTGTCATGTTTATTGATGGTAAGAAAATCGCAAATAATCTTCTAGCCATACTTAAAAAGGACCGCAAAACAATCAAAAAGCCTATTGGATTAACGGTGTTTTTGGTCGGTAATGCCCCTGAACAACTTTCATTTGTAAAAATTAAGTCTGAAATGGCTAAAGCATTGAAGATTAACTTCAAATTAATTCACCTGATTAAAACTCCAAACTTTATTGACTTTGCTAATCTATTAAAAAAAGAAGTTATGAATCCCGAAGTAACCGGAATTATAATCCAACAACCTCTTCCGGCCCAACTTTCCACAGACAGTATCTATGATTACATTCCTTTATTAAAAGAGATTGAAGGTCATAAGAAAAAAACTGAATTTATTTTTCCGCTAGGATTGGCTGTGATGACAATAATAAAATATATCTATGATGGTAAAAGAAAACAGGACATAGTGTTTGTGGACATGAAACGGGACCGGCTGTTGTTTAAAAACGTTCTTAAAAGTAAAAAAGTCGTTGTCGTGGGCCGGGGAATCACCGGTGGAAAACCGATTGGAAATACTCTTGGAAATCTAAACATTAACTATATAAGCATAAATTCAACAACGGTTGATCCTGAGTCTTATTTCAAAACTGCCGATTTAATTATCACAGCTACAGGAAAAAAAGTTATTTCTCCTGAAATGTTAAAGCCCGGAGTTGTTTTGATAAATACCGGCGTCCGAAAAGAAAACGGTAAATTAAAAGGCGACTATGAAGAAAGTGAAATAAAAGACATCGCTTCATTTTATACGCCGACTCCTGGTGGAAGTGGCCCTATTGACGTCGTTTATCTATACAGAAACTTAATAGATGCCGCTAAAATGCAGAAATGATCATTATCACTGGTCAAACAGCGACCGGAAAAACTAAACTCGCCTTAGAACTTGCAAAAAAACATAATGGGGAACTGGTAAATTTTGATTCAAGACAGATCTATAAGTATTTAGATATAATTACCGGAAAAGACATACCTAAAGAAAAAATTTGGCTCTATGATTTGGTCACTCCTGATCAATATTTTTCCTCATTTGATTTTGTAAAATTTGTCACACCAATAATTGAGGATATAAAAAAACGCGGGAAAAC
>CAZMBH010000041.1:0-6266 GCA_964564535.1 uncultured Gammaproteobacteria bacterium | reverse complement strand
GCCTTTTCCTTTTATATGAGTACTTTCAAATTGCATAAGTTTTCATTGTATCCGAAATCAATTGATATTGCAAAAAATAATTTTAATTTGTAGAATGATTTGAATCGTTCCTTCGGGGTTTAGTGTGTGAATCACAATCGGAAGTATACTCTTCGATCCCGATTAAATCGGGAATGAGTAGGTGAAACTCCTACAGCGACCGTACAGTCGGGAGGAAAGAAGGAGGGTTAGACGCTTTTGCGTGTCCTTCGTTTTTTATCTGCCCCGAACATTATTAATTATTTATTTCTTATGCGTAAATTTTTTAGCTACGGTCCGTTGTTGATAGTTATTGCCGCTTCCCTTTGGGCAATAGATGGAATTATAAGACGAAGTTTATATTCATTACCCTCTATCACTATCGTATTTTATGAACATTTATTTGGCGCAGTTATCCTTCTTCCTTATCTTATTTTTACTTTCAAGAAAGAGGGAATTACCAGGAAAGAATTTTTTTTACTTCTCTTTATTTCCATGTTCAGCGGGGTACTCGGGACTTTATGGTTTACCACCGCCCTTCTCAAAACAAATTTTATTTCTTTTAGTGTTGTTTATCTTATTCAAAAATTGCAGCCTATTTTTGCAATTTCCGCGGCAGCAATTATCCTTAAAGAAAAAATTACAAAATCCTATATCAAGTGGGCAGTTCTTGCTTTGATTGCCGCTTATTTTGTTACGTTCAAAAATGGCATAGTCAACCTCTCAACCGGAACAGGAACAATAGTTGCTGCACTATACGCCCTTGGTGCAGCCTTTGCCTGGGGATCATCAACAGCTCTTTCAAAATTAGCACTACAAAAGAGACCAAGTATGTACGTAACGGCTATAAGATTTTTTTTAACAAGCACACTTGCATTTGGAATGGTTTTTGCGCTTGGTCAAAATAAAAGCTTAAGCTCGCCGACATTTTCTCAACTAAGTAGATTTTTACTAATTGCAGTTTCGACCGGAATGTTTTCGATTGTAATTTATTACCGGGGATTAAAAAAAGTTCAGGCAAACGTATCAACAATACTAGAACTTGTTTATCCATTGCTTGCGGTATTTATAGATACAACGTTGTACAAAAGTTTTTTGGCACCGGCACAGTATGCGGCTGGAGTGATACTTTTGTTTTCAATTTATAAAATTGCCCAAATACAGTCAGGTCATTCCCGCGAAGGCGGGAATCCAAGCTAAATATACCTTTTAAAATGTGATTATAGTCTGGATCCCCTCCTACGAGGGGATGACATTTTCATCTTTTGAATAGTTTCATGAAGGCTTCTTTTGGTATCTCGACTTTTCCAATCATCTTCATCTTTTTTTTACCTTCCTTTTGTTTATCCAAAAGTTTCCGTTTCCGGCCAAAATCGCCTCCGCCAACCAATTTTCCGCTTTTAATTAAAACATCTTTGCGGAAGGGAGCTAATCGGGAAGAGGCAATTATCTTTCCTTTATATTTTGCTTGAATTTTTACCTCGTACTGTTGCCGGGGGATTAATTCTTTTAAACGGGACGTTAAAAAACTTGCCTTATCGTAAGCCCGCTCTTCAACGACAACCTCACTAAATTCGTCGATCGGTTCTAAATTCAAAAGTAATTCTAATTTGTCTGCCTTGACCTGCTGGTAACGTAAAAATTCCCAATCTAAAGATGCATAACCTGAAGTAACGCTTTTTAGGTTATCAAAAAAATCAGAAATTAATTCCGACATCGGCAGTTCATATTCCAAAACAGTTTGGTTTTTGTTATCCATATTGATAAATTTCCCCCGGTAGTTTTGACATAACTGCATGACAACTCCGACGTATGTATCGGGACAAACGATCATAGCTTTGACATATGGTTCAAAAAAGTTATTGTTTTCGTGCTTAAATTTGACCTGTGGCGGGGTTAAGACAAGAGAGAGGTCATATTCACGCTCTAACCTTTCCCGAACAATGTCAGAATGCAACAGACCCAAAAAACCAACCCTAAATCCTGCTCCCAACGCCGTGCTGTGAATAGAGGAAAATTCCAGCGAAGAATCATTGAGATATAGCCTTTCCAGTGCTTTTTGCAAATTAAGATAGTCTCCTGTGTCAGTCGGGAAAATAGATGCAAATACCATTGATTTGACTTTTTTGTACCCCGGTAAAGATAAAGAAGGGTCGGTCACGATGCTGTCACCAACCGAAACCTTATGAATATCTTTTAAATTGGTAACCACATAGCCGATATCGCCGTTTTTAATAAATTCCTGCGATGTTAATTCCGGCTTAAAATATCCGACATCCTGAACTTCAAAAGTTTCGTTAGCGGCGGAAAGCCTTACCTTCTTACCTTTTTTTAATTCCCCGTCAAAGACACGGACAAAGGCAATTACCCCCCGATGGGAATCGTAATAGGAATCGAAGATCAGTGCTTGAATATTTTTGTATAGGGTCGGACCCTCCTGGAGGGTCCGACCCTGTTTATAACTTGAGGGTGAAGGAATTTTCTCAATAATCATATTTAATAATTCCTGCACGCCTTCTCCTGTTTTTGCAGAAACACAAAATATTTCCTCATCTTTTACCCCTAAAAAATCAATTAGCTGTTTCTTTGTTTTTGCTACCTCGGCGTTAACCATGTCAATTTTATTAACAACCGGGATGATCACTAAATTTTTTTCTATCGCTTTGTAGGCATTGGCAATTGTTTGAGCTTGAATTCCCTGGGTTGAGTCGACGAGTAAAACAACACCCTCAACACAAGCCAAAGTTCGGTCTACTTCGTAAGAAAAATCAACATGGCCGGGCGTGTCAATTAAATTCAAAACATAATTTTTATAATTCATCCTGACTGGTGCCAATTTTATCGTGATTCCCCGCTCACGTGAAATCGGATTTTGGTCAAGCATCTGGGCCTCATGATGACCAGCCTCAACGGTCCCGGTCAACTCGAGCAACCTGTCTGCCAAAGTTGATTTTCCGTGATCTATGTGGGCGATAATGGCAAAATTTCTTATATTTTTCATTTTTTCAATATTTGATTATATAACGCTTCGGTTTCTTTTGCTGTATTAACCCAATTAAAAGCCTTAACCCGGTTAATTCCCCATTTCCCGATTTCATCGCGTTTTTTATTATTTTTTATTAGTTCCGCTAAGACCTCTGATAGTTTGAAAATGTTTTTATTTTGTACAAATAAGTTAGGATAAGGATAGCCTTTTAAAACTTCAAAGAAAGCTTCATTCTTAAAACCGATAACAGAAACACCACAAGATAAAGCTTCAAGAATTGTAATTCCGAAGGCCTCATCTGTATAAGGCGCGCAAAATATATCGGATTTTTGAAAATAGTTTATTCTGGTCTTTCCTAATATTTCTCCTTTGAAATCTACGAATTTACTTAGATTATTAACTCTGACATATTTTTCTAATTTTAATTTTTCCGGTCCGTCACCGATAACTACTAATTTAATATTTTGATATTTTGCTGCTATTTTATTAATCGCTTTTAAAAGATACATCAATCCTTTTCTGTTAACTAACCGACCGACAAATAACAAATTAATTATTTTATCTTTATTTTTTTTTATTGGTGTAAAGGCTGTGTTATCCACTGCATTATAAATGACTTTTTGTATAACATTTTTTTTGCATAAATCTTTCCACCTTTTCTTCCCGATCTTTGAAACAAAAATAGCTGCTTTAAAGTATGAGGAAAAAGTTTCTTTAAAAAGAATCAAAAAAGGATTTATTAAATTAATTATTGAGTCATCATTCCAGGCAGTATGAAAAGTGGCTACTTTTGCAGCCGAAGTATTTTTGTATACATCCCAATTAATAAAAGGAGTATATGGTTCGTGAATATGAATAATATCGAACTTTCCTTTTTCTATTATCTCAGCAACTTCATGTTTTTCATTATTCTTAACCGTAATATTAGCCCAATTTCCATTGGGCACCGGTAAGATAACTACTTTGGAAATAGGGTGATAGTTGGTGTAACGATAAATATTTTTTTCCGGTCCGTAAATATGAACTCGATGACCCAGCTTAATTAATTCTTTGGATAAATAAAATATATGTTCTTGAACCCCGCCGGCTTTAGACGGGTCAGAAGAAAAAATCATTGCAATTTTTAATCTTTTTTTCATAGGCTGTTGGATCCCAACAGCCACCATTTTATCATTTTTTTACCACCCGTTCCCAGGGAAATATATCACGGCCGAAATGTCCGTAAGAGGCAGTTTCAAAATAAATCGGTCGCCTCAAATTCAATCCATCAATAATTCCTTTTAAAGATGTGTCCAATAACTTTGCAGCAAAGCTGTTTATTATTTTTGCCGATTTTTTCTCCGTCCCAAATGTTTCCGTTTCCTGCATAACCGGTTTTTTTGCCCCGATAAAATATGCCAGTCTGACCTCACAGCGATCAGCTAATTTATTGGCAACAATATTTTTTGCCAAATACCGGGCAGCATAGGCAGCGGAACGGTCAACTTTAGTCGGATCTTTTCCGGAAAAAGCCCCTCCTCCCACTCGAGCCGTCCCTCCATAAGTATCAACGATTATTTTTCGCCCGGTCACTCCGGTATCAGATGCCGGTCCACCAATGTGCCAGACTCCAGTACCGTTAACAATTAATTGAGTACGATTAATCTTATATCCATATTCCTGCAAGATCGGGGTCACCAACAGGTTGAACAAGTCTTCTTTTACTTGAGAAAGTTTAATCTTTTCTTCATGCGGGACTGCTAAGACGACATTTTCAATTGTTTTTGGAATATTTTTTTCATAGCCAACTGTCACCTGGGTTTTTCCATCAGGTCTGAGGTAGGGGAGACGTTTTGTTTTTCGTAGATTGTCGATTCCCATTGCTAATCGATGGGCAAGCATAATAGGCAAAGGCATAAATTCTTTAGTTTCGCGACTTGCATAACCAAACATCATTCCCTGATCACCGGCGCCCAGGTTATCGACTCCTACGGCAATTTCGGGTGATTGGGTATGAATTTTAACAATAATCTCTGATTTTTCGGAAAAATTTAGCACCGGAATTGTATAACCTAGATCTTTTACTACCCGTTGAGCAATTTTTTTATAGTTAAGCTTTGCTTTTGTGGTTATTTCTCCTGCCATCGCCAAAAAATTTCTTGTCACCATAGTTTCAACGGCGACACGGGAATATTTATCTACTTTGTAAGCTTCATCCAAGACCGCGTCGGATACCTGGTCGCAAATTTTATCGGGATGTCCTGAACAAACAGATTCTGAAGTAAAGGTTTGCATATTTTTTCCTGTTTTAATTTTTAATAACAAGCACATCGCTTCTAGCTTTACCACCGTAACATACTTATAGGCTCGGTTGGTGAATAGTTTCTCGGGCTAGATCCCTAACTATTTCTCTTGATATTTTTTGTCTGGATTCCCGCCTTCGCGGGAATGACATTAATTTTACTTTATAACTTTATGAACTTTAAAAACTTTATAGACTTAATTAAGTTCCTTCTGTCCAACTATTTAAATACTTTTTCTGTTCTTTAGTTAATTTGTCAATCTTAACACCTTCAGAATTTAATTTCAAGCGGGCGATTTCCGCATCTAATTTTTGAGGAAGAGAGTAAACTTTATTTTTTAATTTTCCTTTATTTCTCCAAATAAACTCCGCCCCCATCGCCTGGCCGGCAAAACTCATATCCATGACAGAAGCAGGATGTCCTTCCGCCGCCGCCAAGTTAACTAATCTTCCCTCAGCCAAAAGATAGATTTTTTTTGTCCCCAAATTATATTCTTCAACCATTGGCCTAACTCTTGTAATTTTTTTTGCTAATTTTTTTAAAGCCTCTTTGTTAATTTCAACGTCAAAATGACCGGCATTAGCTAGTATCACCCCGGATTTAGCGGCCTTTAAATGCTCCTCATCGATCACGTGCTTGTCTCCGGTTGTTGAAAGAACCACATCAGCCTGTTTAATTGCCTGTTTCAACGTCATTACTAAAAATCCGTCCATTAACGCCTCAAGTGCTTTGACCGGATCAACTTCCGTCACAATTACCTGAGCTCCCATTCCTTTAGCCCGCATGGCAACTCCTCGTCCGCACCAGCCATATCCGCAGACGACAAATTTTTTTCCCGCCAATAGTATATTAGTGGCTCTGATTATTCCGTCGATGCTTGATTGACCGGTTCCATACCTATTATCAAATAAATGCTTAGTCAAATTATCATTAACAGCCAATACCGGGATCTTCAAAGCCTTATCTTTTTCCATTGCCCG
>CAZMBH010000040.1:0-8780 GCA_964564535.1 uncultured Gammaproteobacteria bacterium | reverse complement strand
ACCCGTCGAGGTCTTCCGAGACAAAGCAGCGTAGAGCAGTGTGTGAGCCGACGCTATGCCCGCGTGTGGCGAGACAAAAAGACGCCATGAGCTTTGTGCCTTTTGCAAAAACAAAGACAGTTAAGAGTTGAGAGAAGAAAAGACAAGGTGATAGTTGTTGAAATAAGGCGTCTTAAGAGTATAATTTGTTTAAAGAAATAAGGAGGCGATTATTATGAAAAAGATAATAAAGGGTGTTGCTCTGGGAGCTGTTGCGGGAGCAATAGATGTTATACCGATGATTTTTCAAAAATTGACTTGGGATGCGAACATTTCAGCTTTCATTATGTGGGTTGTTGTAGGATTCTTTTTATCAATTACCAACATCAAGATTGCCGGATTTTTAAAAGGAATTTTCTTTTCATTTTTGATTTTGCTTCCAACGGCTGTCATTATTGGATGGAAAGAGCCGTTTTCCCTTGTACCGATAGGCATAATGACTCTCATATTGGGGGCTCTGTTGGGTATAGCAACTGAAAAAATCAAATGAGCTGGTAAGGCGAGGAGGCGCCAGAGTGCCATGCGCCGTGAGCATTGAGCAAGAAAAGGAAGAAAGATGGGGACGGGGATTGGATTCTTGGATTCTTCACAGAAGAATCACTAATCGCGAGTCACTGGTCCGTTATCCAAAGAGAAAGAATTGCGAAAGAATGAGTTTGAGTTTTTTGAATGAATCAGCTGAATAGGGAATGAATTGCTATTTTTTTCTTATTATCGCTATTTCTCGAAGCGATTCTATATTATGATAATTGCTTTTAAGAATGAAATATCTTCCTCTTGCACTTCCTAACCATAAAACATGATAATTTTCAGAATGAAGATCAAAAGAATCCTGCGGCTCATCCACCTGTGAGGTGTCTTCTACAAAAGCATACTTTGGATGGTAATATCTGGAATGCAGATCATATATCACAATTGCATAAATGGAATCATAAATCTGGCCTAAATCGATTCTAATCTCATTAGGCTGATCTCCATAGATATATTCCATACGATTTTCAAATTTCTCGTCAGTCAATTCATTCGTAAATTCCGTTCCAAGATAAAGTCTTAATTCGGCGGGTTTGTCTTTCGCAACATTTTCAAAACTGTCCATAGGTATTTCAATTTCAACAGGAGCAGATCTGCATGAAAGAATAACTTCCTCGTCATTATTTTTCTCTTCGTAAAAAGAGACAAATTTGATTCTTTTTCCGAGAAAAACATATCTCGGCAAGGAACGGAACTCGCTCCAGATGTAATAGCCGCTCTCGTCTGCGAGTCCCGCGGCAATCAAACTGTTATCACCCTCTCCTACGCGGTCTATATATATGGAAGGCCTTTCAAGGATTGGTAATTCCAGATAATTGTAGTCATGAAACTCGGTGGTCACAAGCATCCTTGACACTGCCTCGCTATCAGATCGGACCTCATTCTGTACGTACAGACCGGGAAAATCGAAATCCGAATAATCATAAGTGAAACAAACAAGACTGTCACTGTCAAGCATCCTGAAAGTGTCACAATCATCGTCAGAATAATAACGGGTCGAAGGCACGCTGTATCTGTTTTCGTAAAAAAGAATTTTCATGGGCAATGTTGCATTCTTAACTTTAATCATAACGCGCGTCGGGGGTCTTTCCATTGCACATCCGAAAATAAATGAATTTAAAAGAAGCGCAATGATAATTAAAGCTAAAATGGTTTTATTTGATTCAAAACGAAATACGAATCTCTTCTTTCTCATGATCAAATTATAACGATATTTTGGCAAATTTCAAGAAAAATAAAATTGTTATTTTAATGAACATTAATAAGCAAAAAAAATATAGTTTGCTATTAGCGCTGAATTTGGGAAAAATAAATGCAAGTCAAAATTGATGGTGATTAAAATAAATATTAATTTATTAGATTGACTTAACAAAAGATTTGCATATAATTATTTCATGGGAAGAAGTTTGTCGATTTCAAAAAAAATCGTAGTTTTCATTATAATCGGCGCAATTTTTTTTAATCTTGAAGCCATACCCGTTGATACGAACTTGGAAAATCCAGATTTTGATGCTTTCAGGAAGAATGATTCGAAGCTACTGCTGGTATCATATATTGTTTCAGGTTCAACAGCATTGATTTTCACAGGATTGTCTCTTATGATGGCTCCTCCTGTAGTTATTTATTTAATCGGTTTTATTGAAAGCGCACTTCTTTCATTAGGAAAGAAGGATTTTGAAAATATACTGAACATTTTTAAAGGTTCCTTCGCCGCGGTTACTACAATATGCATAATAGCAGCGGTTTTAACAGACATTCTGGTATTTTTCTGATGAAAAAGTTGTTATTTCTTTTGTGTGCATCAATTGTCTTTTTCTCAGTTCATTCCGAATATTTTTACCAATTGTCTTATCCTGCAGGCACAGAGTATGCGACTGGAAATGCAATGTTTGACTGTAATAGGGGCACTGATGCCCTGTTCGGAAATCCGGCTGCGATAGGGGTGTTGAGCGGTTATATATTTTCGGTTTCACGGGATGTAGCATTATTTGATGATGCTGTTTATTCCTATGCCGCGGGATTTTCTCCGAATGAACGTGTTACGATTGCTGTCGGGAGGAAGGAAAACGTTCTGCCTGCAAACATATTCTTTAAAGATATTTATCATAACAGTATTCTATTTTCATATGATGCGATGATGCACTCGGATAAGGCAGGAATCTGCTTTAAAGTCAAAAAAAACGTTCAAGTCGGCATGAGTTTTACGTACAGCGGAGATTATGTGAACCCATCATCTTTATGGCCCTCTTTAGGTTTTGTTACAGAGAAGGAGATTCCCATGGAGGATTACTGCTATTTAGTCGGTGCGGGGGCATACGGAGTCTTTCTGACTGATTTGTTATCCGATTCTTTGTTTCATCTTGACAGAAATGCAGAAGTCTTTTTCGGCGTTGCGCTTGGCTATGAAAACATAAAGGGAGACTGTAGTGTTAATATTTCCGCAGCAGGTGTTTACAACAACTGGTACAAGGATGTATCTTTCCGGTTCGTAGGATGTGAAGGGCAATACAAAGGAATAATAGTTTCCGCAGGATACGAGTTTGATTATTTCAGTGAATTAAAAGCCGGTCTTGGAGTAATATATAATTTACGGGAGATTTCAAATGGAAAAGTTCCGCTGCAGGCAAAACTCTCCGGAGGATTCGGATTTTCTATCGGCCTTCTAGAACCTATAGGATTTGGAGACTACGGACTTTCACTGGTGTTTGAATATGCGAAATAAAATTATTTATCTTTTTACAGCGATATCCTTTTTTATCGTGCTTTTTTCATCTGAGTCCGATGCAACAGAATTTAACTTCGACAAAAACATTATTCTGAAATATACTCCAATTGAGTCCTCTCCTGCAATAATTATAGAATGTGCTGCCGACAATGGAACAAAAATTATGTATGAAGGGAAAATCTATGAGAGAAGCGATTCGGCGGACATATTTCTTCTCAAACTCGGAGTCAGACAGCCAGAAGACATAAAAACCGAAGAAGAAAAGATTCGTCTCTTAGGGAACCTTTATATATGGTATCCGCATGTGTTGCCGGATAATGATATTTCACTGCTCTCCGGAAGAAACAGAAAATCGGAATTATTCAAAATAACGCGCCTTTTTGCCAAAATTCAAAGGAACAGGATACGTGATATAAAAAATGTAGCGAATCAGACATCTATCTGCATCTCTCTCGGTATCCTTTCTCCAATTGCACTTTATTTTGGTTCAGTGTCAAATATATATTGCTTGGTAATATCTACTTTGTTTACAGTTCCTCTCTCATTGATTTCCGAAACTATCAACCTTCTGATTTCGAAACCTGTCAAAAAATTCTTTGTGAACAATGAAATTAAATACAAAACACGCGCTTTTGATAAAGAGATTGAATCTATATTTGAGAAGATGAATGCAATCAAAGAACCTGAGGAGAGGGAGAACTTTTTAAGAAAAAAATCGCTTGAGCTGAAGAAAAAATACTTTTATGAAGAAAATAAATATTTTTCTGTATATTAGCGTCATGCTGATGTTAGCCATGAATCTTTTTCCATCGGAAGGGGGGCGGGGATATGTGATTTATGAATGGAATCATTTTGATGGAATATACAGAGTTTTAAGATACAGTCATGCAAATGATTCCTGCAGGTTCGGATTGGCAGACCAATCTGTTGAGGCGGGGATATATCTTGAAAAGGAAGATGATCCTGCAGGATTTGAAAACGCATCAAGATGGCGCGATATTGTATCCATTGCTTATGAAACCGGAAAATCGGACGTATATAATTTCGTGTTTGAAGAAGGAGGCAAGTCTTCATATGAAAAGCGCGAAATTCTGAATTACAGGAAAGCCTCACTGACCTTAGGTTTTTTAAAGATGTTTAATAATGAAATATTCTATTCCCACAGCTCAGACGTTTACGGATACAATGATTACTGTTACTTTTTGGGAACGAACGGGAAAATCAAAATCCCAACAGAAGGAGGAGAGCTTGGAGTATCTTATGAATTTAATAATAAGTATTTAAACGGCGGATTTTACAGTCAGATATTCAGAAAGAACAATTCAACAATAACATTCAAGTTGAATTATGATGAACGTACGGGAGTTGACTATACCAGGAGGATTGGGAACAGAACATACACGACTTTTGCTGAAGTGTGGATTCATCCTTTTTTCGAGATAAATTCCTTTGTACCGAAAATTGTGAATATACTTCCCGAAGCTTCTCTTATGCTTGGTGCAATATATGACAGGGATGATTTCATATTCGCCTGCGAAATAGGCTCAGGTTATCATTCGGTTATGAAATTCAGAGCTCGGATGGGAGTTAGATTGTTTAAAATGATTGTCGGAGAGTTCGCATATCAGTTTAATTTCTACAATGCTGCGTACGGCTATGACTTAGAAAATCGTGGCTTCTCAGCGAAAGCAGGCATAACTTTTTAAGAAAGCAGATAGTATTTTATCATTAACGATGGCTCCAAAAAGCATCATTTTTCATGATAGATCCTTCACTGTAGAACAGCGAATAGAGGCGTTCAGAAAGACGGAATGGTAAGCTATCGTGGGGTTGACAAAAGAATAATTTTGAATAAAATAGAATAAATATGAACAGGAGGCAAAATGGCAAAGACACTCACTTTAAGAGTTGATGAAAAAACCTATGGGATATTCAAAAAAGCCGCAGAAAAAGAGAGGCGGAACATTTCCAATTTCATTGAAAATGCGACTTATGAATACATTGAAAAGGAGATGTATGTTTCGGAAATTGAGATGGAAGAAGTAAAGAAATCATCCGCAAAGATTCGCAGAGCCGTAGATGAAGTAAAAAAAGGAAAATATAAGATTGTTAAATAGTTTTGAAATAGCAGAAACTATTTCCTTTGAGAAAGACAAGCAAAAGGGAAAGTATAAGCATCTAAATGAAAAACTTGAAAGACAGGTCTATCCTCAGTTAAGAGAGAATCCATTTTGGGGCAGAAACATTAAAAAGCTTAAGGGAGAGTTTGAAGGAATTTACAGATACAGAATCGGAGATTTCAGAATACTTTACATGATAGACAAAAAACGAGTGATTGTTTTCATGCTGAACATTATTGACAGAAAGGATTCTTATTAGAGCAGGGAAAGAGCAAAGAAGCCATGAGCTGTGAGCCGGGAGCAATAGAAATAGTTAATAGTTAATAGTTAATAGTTTAGAGGCGGAGAAGAGACAGACAAAAACAAAAGAGTAAATAGAGGTAAGGAGATTGCCACGCTTCGCTCGCGATGACATACAAAAAGAGTGAGTTGGTACGCTGGTGGGCTGGTGAACTGGAAAAAGACAATTCAAATGCAAATAAGGATATTGATTTTTAGCTGTTTCGGGATATAATCACAAAAAGGGATAGTTTAAAGACGGAGGCGTATTTGATAGAAAGTTTTGAAAAAATCAAATCATCAGGAAATCAATTTAAGAATTTTGGGGTATGCTTGGCATGTTTTAACCGCAGAGAAGTCAATCACCGCCCCTTAATATGAATGATTGAAAAGATTGACGATGGGAGAATGTTTGATATGATATTTAATGAATTTGAAAAAACAGGAGGTTATATGAAGAGGGTTTTAGTTGTTCTTGTATTCTCAGTTTCAATAGTTTTATTTGCATGGGATTTCAAGAGCAATTCTGAGTCATTTCTTGATACTTCCTATCAGGATAGCCTCAACATTTCAACCCTTTCAACAATGTTCTCAGGAGCCGTAAGAGATATCTGCATGAAGGATTCTTTCGCCTTCATACCCAGCGGCTATAGTCTTGTAATCTATAAGGTGAACGAACAGCATGAATTGCAGTACATAAACAAGGTCGCAATGCCCTCTGAGGCCAGATGCGTAACATTCGGCGACACAATAGTATATGTGGGATGTCTGAAGCATATCTGTTTAATATCAATTTCCGATATGTCAAATCCGAAACTTATCTCCGCAAATTTTGGCAACTATTACAACATTTCCGCTTTAATAGTTTATGACAACATTCTCTATGCTGCAAACGGCATGTGTCTTCAGGCCCTGAGCATAGATGACCCTGATTCCGTATGGATTATTGAGGAAAAGATTTTTTCTTTTGTCTCCGACATTTTTTTGGATGACTCTGTTCTTATTGCCGCAACCGGAAGTTTCATCTATTTTTATCCTGTAGCCAGTTTACCTCTTTTCCAGACTATAGACAGCTTTTTTGTCTATGAACCCCCCTTTGGTTTACAGGTAAAGGACTCTATTCTGTATGCGGCAAATTACTCTCTGGGTTTAAAGCTTTATGACATCGGGGATTATCATTCGGTAAGCGAGTTGGGATATCTTTATCTCCAATCCTATGCGATTGAGCTTGCATTGGAGGGAGACTATGCTTTTGTTTCAACTCTTTCTGAAGGAGTTGCTGTAGTCAATGTCAGCGATCCGTTCAATCTTTTGCAGGTTAACACTATTCCGGTTTCATCTCCCGGAGATAATGTCTGTATCTATGATTCTCTCCTTATGGCAGCATCCTATAACGGAATAACTCTTTATGATGTTGTAAATGATTCTTTGATTTCATTTGAATTGATGAATAGGTCGCCTAGGGAAATTGTTTTAAACGGCGAATATGCTTATGTCAGATGCGGAAGCAACTACCTTCAGATAATTGATGTGAGCGATCCGAGCAATCCTTTCTCTTGCAGTGAGTTTCCCATTTATGGGGATTTAACTGATTATTGCATAAACGGAGATAAGCTTTTTTACACAACCAACATTCCAGAATTTGGTTTGAATGTCCTTAACATATCCAATCCATATTCGCCAAGCCTACTTGCTCGATATGATTCTTCCCTCGTATCATTGGCAATTTTTGAAGATTCAGGTTATGTCTACTCAATCAACGAAAACGGACTCAAAATTCTCAATGCCACGGATGTTTTCTCAATATATGAAGAGGGCAGTTATAGCATTCTGTGCGACCCTGTTAAATTGCAGAAAAAGGATTCTGTGCTTTTCGTTGCGGATGAGTGGAGAGGATTAAGAATAATCAATGTCAGCGATCCAGCGAATCCTTCTTATATGGGTCATTTTCTCTTCTATAGCGACATAAGGGATATGTTTTTGGACGGGAATCACCTATATCTTGCCGATTACAATTACGATTTGATTGTTTTGGATGTATCAAATACAGACAGCATTTTTATAGCAGGAACATGCGATCTTGATAAATCCTTTTATAGGATTTATGAGAAGGAAGGATTCGTATACGCATCTGCAGGGAAAAATGGCGTAAGGATTTTAGACGTCAGGAATCTAGCCTCCATTGAAGAGTGTGGTTTTTATTATACTCCTGGCAATATGTCCGCATCCGTATTATCAAACGATAATATTTATATGGCCGACTGCATCTCTTTCATTATAGCTGAATTCGATTTCTCTTCTCTTGGAATTACAAATTTTGTTTGCACTGCCCCTCAAAAAAGATTAGTCTTCGACATAGCAGAAAATTCTTTGTCTTTCATATGTGAAACTAATGATGAAAATTTAGTTTTATATGATATAAACGGAAGATCTGTTCTAAATAGAAGAGGCTTTAGCAGAGGGCAGGTTGAGATAGATTTGTCCGAGCTCGTGAATGGCATTTACTTTGCTCATCTGACAAAAAACGGCATTTCAGAGCAGATTAAATTATTGAAACTGCATTGAGAAAAGATGGGGGGGGACGATAGATTTGACAATGCTTTTAAGCGACACAAGGGGAAATAAACGCCATGCGCCGTGAGCAGAAAACAGTTAATAGTTTATAGTTGATAGTTAATAGTTGAGAGGCGGAGAAGAGACAGACAAAAAACAAAAGAAATGAATAGAGGTAAGGAGATTCCCACGCTTAGAGGTATGAGAGAAAAGCATGGCGCTCGGAATGACGTGACTTTGTATGCTGGTTAGCTGGTAAACTCGTAAGCTGGTGACTGGTACGCTTGTATGCTTGTAAAATGTAAAATAAAAGACTGAATAGAGGTAAGGAGATTGCAGAACTTCGTTCAGTTTCTAGTTACGAGTTACGGGTTACGAGTAAGAAAATTCAAAAAGAAATGAAGACGCCTCGCAAGGACGGAGCAATGAGGGGCGATTTGTGAAGATGTCCTGCATATTGACTTTAACCAATTGATTATATAATATATAGAAAAATCAAAAGGAGCGGATATGAAAAGAGTCGCATTACTCGT
>CAZMBH010000039.1:0-8974 GCA_964564535.1 uncultured Gammaproteobacteria bacterium | reverse complement strand
AAAGATATGAGATTCATCATTTAGTTTATTTTGAACAACATAATAATCCAGAGTCAGCTATTCAGAGAGAAAAGCAGATAAAGAAATGGAATCGTCAATGGAAAATCAGATTAATAGAAGAAAAAAATCCAAAGTGGAAAGATTTATATCAAGATATTTTATAAAAGGAACATTTAGTCTGGACCCCCGCCTACGCGGGGGTGACAAATAGGACTGGAGCTTGTTCTCGTTAGGGATCGGGAATGGCAATACCGCAACTTTTTAAATCTTCTTTTAGTTTTTGATTTGTAGTAAAAAGAAATGACTTTATTCCCACGCTTTCACCTCCGTCTACATTACGCTGTCTATCGTCTATAAAGATTGCTTCTTCGGGTTTTATTTTAAGCATACCTAAAGAAATTTTATAAATTTTTTTCTCAGGTTTAATAACATTGTGAAGTGAGGAGATAACCTTTGAATCAAAATATTTTTCCAATTTATATACCTGGAATAATTCATCCATCCATTCATGGGTAAAATTGGTTAACAATCCTATTTTATATGTTTTTTTAAGTTGAAAAATCAGACCTAATAATTCATGATTAATTTTGATTTTTACAAATATATTTTTCCAAACATCAAGACCATTGATTCCAACTTTTTTTGAGATATCTTGAATAAACTCCTCGTTTGAAATATCGCCTTTGTCTACCTTATTTGAAATGTCATTGAAATATGTACTTTTATTTTCTATCCCTAAGGATTTTTTTTCGTTAGCCCAAACACAATAACCGTCGACACCAATTACTCCGGCAAAATCAAAAATAATTGCCTTTATCATACTGTTGGACTAAACGGAAACTTAGCAAATTGGGCTTTATTTCCTAATTCTCTTTCAATTCTCATTAACTGGTTATATTTTGCCGTCCTCTCTCCCCTAGCCGGCGCTCCGGTTTTTATCTGTCCGGTTCCCATGGCAACAACAAAATCGGACATAAAGGCATCTTCCGTTTCAGCGCTTCGATGAGAGACTATCGCTGTCATACCAGCTTTCTTGGCTAATAATATTGCCTCAACTGTTTCTGACAATGTCCCAATTTGATTTAATTTAATAAGAATTGAATTACATGTTTTTTCATTAATACCCTTCTGTAATCTTTTAATATTGGTTACAAAAAGATCATCGCCCATCACCTGTAATTTTCCTTCAGTCTTTTGATAAAGATTTTTAAAACCGGCCCAGTCGTCTTGACTGAACATATCTTCCATAGAAATAATGGGGTATTTTTTCCATAGTTTTAAATAAAACTCCACAAGTTCATCTGTGGATAAAGTTAAGCCTTCTTTTTTTAGTTCATATTTTCCATCCTTAAAAAATTCTGACGAAGCGGGATCAATTCCAAAACAAATATCTTCACCGGGAATATATCCTGCCCTTTCAATCGACTCGCTCATTAATTGAAAGGGTTCTTCGTTACTTTTTGTTGTAGACGGAGCAAATCCACCTTCATCACCAACAGCGATGGAATAGCCTTTTGTTTTAAGAATAGATTTCAAAGCATGATAAACTTCAACCCCCATTCTTATTGCTTCTGTAACGCTTTTTGCCCCAACAGGAAATAACATGTACTCTTGAATGTCGGTCGCCCAATCACCATGCTTACCACCGTTATAAACATTAAACATCGGCAACGGCATCATAAACGTACCATTAAAATCCGGATTAAATTTTGATAGATATTGATAGAGTGGTTTTTTTTCGTGCTGAGCCTCAGCTCTAGCTACACTTAGAGAAACAGAAAGAATGGCGTTGGCTCCTAACTTAGCTTTATTTTCCGTGCCGTCCAAATCGATCATCGCCCTATCTAATTTATTTTGATCTTCTGCATCAAATCCCTTAACAGCCGACTGAATGGTCGTATTAACATTTTCAACTGCCTTCAAAACTCCGGCTCCCAAAAATCTTTTTGGATCTCCGTCCCGAAGTTCGACCGCCTCATATTTTCCCGTTGAGGCTCCTGATGGAACGGCTGCCCAACCGGTTGCACCGTCTTCCAATGTTGTCACACATTCAATTGTCGGATTACCGCGGCTGTCTAAAATTTCCTGGGCTGAGAGAGACTTGATTTTCATAATTAATTTGAAAAATAACTAATAATTATAATGGTTGCCCAGCCTCGATTTGAACGAGGATAAATAGATTCAGAGTCTATTGTCCTACCGTTAGACGACCGGGCAAAACCTTGTCTATATTTTACCAAATTATTACGATAACAAACGTTTAGAAGCGGAGCTCGCTGGATTAATATTTTATAAAGTAGTTGATTTTGGCCTTGGCTTTCAGGTCAGCGACAAAGGTCTGAATCTTTTCCTGAAGTTTTTGCTGTTTAATAATCTCTTTCGCCTGATCTGCAGTCAACTTAGTTGATGTTTCTTCAAGACTTAACGAAGTCTGTTCGTTTTGACTCGCCAGATATTCCTCTACTTCTTTTTCCGTAACTGAAACATCACTACCGGCCATTTTTGTTACCAATAACTGAATTTTAATTTCTTCCGTCAAATCTTTTTTTGTCATCCCTTGTTGAAGTAATAACGCATCAAGAGTTGTTCCTTGGGAAGTAACATTGGCCTCAACCTTTGATATTTCCGCATTCATTTCACTTTCAGAAATATTAATCTTTCTTTTTTTTGCTTCCTGATTAATCAGTGATTTAAGAATAATAGTGTCAAGAGTTGTTCCGCCTCCCTGTTTTTCCAATACTTTGATCACCGACAATCGGCTGATCAACTGTCCGTTAGCCGTCGCGGCAATAAAAGTTTTTCCGACAAAATAAATCAGCCCGACAACAACCAAAACAACAAGCGCATATTGAAACATTTTTTTAGGAAACTTTACGGTAACGTTTGGAGATTGTTGCTTTTTTACGACTTTTGCCATAATTAATGGTACAAAATATTTATTAAAAATCAATGCCAATAAAAATTTTCCCAACTTCCCTATTTGCTCTTATGTTTGGATGAGAGTCGACGGGAATAAAACTGCCATATTCTCTTTTTAACATATTTTTGTTTTTCCCTGTTTTATCAGTTAAGAGATTAAAAAAATCAAAAGAGGAAATATTTAAATATTTTTTTGTCTCTTCATTAATAAAATCAGCCAAATTCCTCGCGTTATCCGCCCATTCCGGTTTTGTCATTTCATATCTTAAAGGAGGTGGGGTAAAAACAATAAATTTATTTTTGTATTTAGAAATACTTTTCATTATTTTCGAATAATATTTTTTATATTCTTCCAGCTTTTCCTGTGTCTGAATTTTTGAGGTTGGAAAACAGTTTTTAAAAATGACAACGTCAAAAGAAAGAATATTTTTTAAAGTAAAATCATCAGGATCTCTTGAAAAGATCTCAGAATATTCTTTTGGAGAGTTGTTACTAATAATAATATTAAAATCTTTCCCTGTCATTCTCCCATTTCCATCTGACAAACCAGTCCGAAACATTATTGGTCCAAATAAATAAGATAATATTTTTGGCGAGTAAAGATTATACCCATGATCCCAAAATTCTATATTAGGGGATTTTTCTTTTAACAGTTTTCTTAATCTGCCAAAAAAAATCAGTAATCCACCGGTTGAATGGTGCACAAAAAGAATTCGGATCTTCTTCATAAAAATTTACGGTATCGGGAATCTGAGAGCGAGTTTTTTAACTCGTAAATGAATTTCCTTCATTTTTTTATTTGCTCTCATTTCCTTTTCAAATCTGGCGATATAATCTTTCCGTTCCAATTTATTTTCCGGCAGATGATATGACTTTAGTAAGTCAATAACTTCCAGTATCACGCCGCCGATAAACTTCATCTCTTTTTCCTTCATCCCCCGGCTGGTTGATGCTGGTGTTCCCAATCTGACCCCCGACGGATAAAACGGTGACGATGTTTCATCCGGAACGGTATTTTTATTTAAGGTCAAACCGACTAGATCAAGAGCTTTTTGGGCAAACACTCCTGTTCCGGCACCAAGAGCCGAAGTTAAATTAACCAACAATAAATGGTTTTCGCTGCCTCCTCCAACCAGTTTCAGGCCGCCGTCCATTAATGTTTTTGCCAGCACTCCCGAGTTTTTAACAATTTGAGCTGCATATTTCTTAAATGACGGTTGAGATGCTTCAAACAACGCCAGAGCAATTCCGGCCGTGGTATTGTCATGCGGTCCGCCCTGCAATCCCGGAAAAATAGCTTTATTAATTTTGTCCCCTAGTTCGGGATCTTTCTTTAACCCCTTGTTGGTGACCATAATCATTGCCCCTCTTGGTCCTCTTAAGGTTTTATGAGTAGTTGTAGTCACGATATGGACATAAGGAACCGGTGAAGGATGCGCTCCCCCGGCAATTAAACCGGCGACATGAGCAACATCTGCAGCCAAATATGCTCCTACCTCATCGGCGATTTCAGCAAATTTTTTGTAATTAAATTTAAGTGGGTATGCCGTTGCACCAACCCAAATCAATTTTGGCTTATGTAGTTTGGCTAATCTTCTAATCTCTACGTAATCAAATAGGTCCTCGTTCTTATATACATTATCTTTTCTTAAAGAATATTGAAACGGTTTGTAAAAAATCCCTGTCGCTGAAACCATGTGTCCGTGGGTAAGGTGACCTCCGGCAATTAAAGCCTGACCCATAATCGCGTCCCCAGGCTTACAAGTAGCCAAATAGACAGCCAAATTGGCTGGCGAACCGGAGTACGGCTGAACATTGGCAAACGGTACTCCAAAAAGTTTCTTGGCTCGATCCTGACATAAAATTTCCAGATCATCAACGTTCTCATTGCCGCCATAGTACCTTTTTTTTGGATATCCCTCTGAATACTTGTTAACAAAATATGAAGATAAAACCTTCCGGACTTCCGAAGATGCATAATTTTCTGACGGGATCAACTCTATTCCTTCTTTCTGTCTTTTCTCTTCTTTTTTAACCAGATTGTAAACTTTTGTGTCTTTCATTTAATTAAAAATAAAAATTAATAATATGAAAAAATCGAAGCTGGTTAAAGTTGTTTATGTCATTTTAGGTAACATGATAAACAAATGTTTTTTTTATTTCAAGGGCAAAAATATTGTGGAGGAAGTATAATATAAACATGATTAAGCTTTTGCTGGGAGCCGACGCTTTGATGATTATCACTTTTTTATTAAGGTTTCCACGTTTGCCCCCGCAAATTCCCCTTTATTATTCAAAATTTTGGGGGGAAAATCAGTTAGCCGATTTGTTGATGGTCTTTATTCTACCAGTCTTTATGAACTTACTTTACTTTGTCAACAATAAAGTTTTCACAAAATTCTATTCAACAAATGAATTAATCAAAAATATTTTTTATTATTTTAATATCTTTCTAATCGTTGGCTTTACTTTAATCTTTATCAAAATTATTTTTATGGTCTCTTAAAAATGAATTTTATAATACTTATTTCGGCCGCAATAATCTCATATCTTTTAACTATTCCCACAATCGCGCTGGCAAAGAAACTTCATTTGGTTACTGATCCAAAAACAAGAAATCATCCGGCCCATACCCATGTTGGAATTATTCCCCGGGCCGGCGGTCTTCCGATCTACTTATCAATTTTATTTACATCTTTGATCTTTCTCCCTATCAGCAAAATTATTTTTGGGATCTTAATTGCCAGTTTCTTTTTAATTGTTCTTGGATTATTGGACGATGCCTATGATCTTTCCCCCTACCTTCGATTTGCCGCCAACATTCTAATTTCTGGGTTAGTGATCGCCTTCGGACTTGGAATTCCTTATATTTCAAATCCTTTTGGTGGTGTGATCAGATTGGATTTTTGGCAGATTCCGGTTAGTTTTTTTGGCCTCCATTATATCTGGGTGGTAGCCGATTTATTAGCAATCATATGGCTTACTTGGTCGACCAACATGATCAATTGGAGCAAGGGAATAGATGGACAACTTCCGGGATTTGTCGCTATCACCGCAATCTTTCTAGGACTATTGTCACAACGGTTTACCGCCCATGACATATCAGCTCAACAAGTAGCGGTTCTCAGCTTTATCGTGGCCGGAGCTTACTTAGGGTTTTTGCCTTTTAATTATTACCCGCAAAAAATAATGCCCGGATACGGCGGAGGGGCATTGGCAGGATTTTTGTTGGGGATTCTTTCAATTTTATCTTTTGGTAAAGTAGGAACGGCCGTCCTGATTTTGTCGATTCCCCTGATTGATGCTGTCTACACAATGATCAGACGATTGAAAAAAAAACAGTCCCCTTTCCGTGCCGATTGGGGTCACTTTCATCACCGGCTGCTTGAAATAGGCTGGGGAAAAAGACGGATTGCCTGGTTTTATTGGATAATTTCCCTTATCCTCGGTATCTCCAGTTTGTTCTTGGAAGGAATTGAAAAACTGATCGCCTTTCTTATGATTGCTGTATTATTATTAGCCTTCATGTTTATCATTGAGAAAATGAAGAAAATGCGAATATGAAATTCTATATTAAAACCTTTGGCTGCCAGCAAAATCATGCCGATTCGGAAAGGATTACTGCCGATTTTAAATCCCGGGGATTTACAAGAGCCCGCAGTTATAAAAGCGCCAACTACGTGATAATCAACACCTGTATGATCAGGCAAGCCGCTGAAAACCGGGTTTACGGTTTGGTAAATAATTTAGGAAAAATAAAAAAAGAAAAACTTGCAAAAGGGGAAGTTTATAAAATAATAATTACCGGCTGTATGATCGGCATCGTTTACCGTGATAAAACCGGTAAATATTTAAAAAGCCTTAAAAGCAGAATGCTAAATGCTGATGAGTTTATGCCGATTGAAGAGGTCGGCTTTAATCTTCAACCGGTAAGAACTGATAAAGTTTCAGCATGGGTCCCGATCTCCAACGGCTGTAATAATTTTTGCACATTTTGTATTGTTCCATTTACACGGGGACGGGAAATCAGCCGGCCTTACGAAGATATTATTAACGAATGTCTCGAGCTTAAAAAGAAAGGCTACAAAAACATTATGCTCCTTGGTCAAAACGTTAATTCTTACGGCGCGGATTTACTCGTCGGTGAAAAAAATATCCAGGTTATGCGCGATGCCGATAAAACATATTTTGATATTGAGAAAGCGAAGGTATCTTTTTTGAGAAAATCGCCAGGGGCCCCCGTGGGGGTGTGGCGGTCGAAAAAAACGATACCGAGATTTCTTAAAAATGTTAAGCCAGTTTTCGTCAAACACCTTGGACGCTACCGCATTCCCACTCTTTTTCCCCATTTGCTTAATGAGGTTGCTAAAATGGGTTTTGAAAAAGTCGAATTTATGTCGAGCAACCCTTGGGACTTTTCCGATGAACTAATTGATGTCATCGCCAAAAATAAAAATATCAGCCGGACTTTGCATCTTCCTGTCCAATCAGGAGACGATGCGGTTTTAAAAAGAATGAACCGCTGGTACAGTGCGGACAATTACCTCATCCTGATATCAAAGATCAAAAAGCAAATACCAAAAATAAAATTCACAACAGATATAATCGTGGGGTTTTGCGGAGAGACGGATGAAGAATTTAAAAATACTGTTAAGCTTTGTAAAAAAGCTGGTTTTAACTGGGCTTATGTTTCAAGGTATTCACCAAGATTTAATACCGCAGCAACTAAAGTTTTCAAAGACGACGTCCCCCACTTAACCAAAAAAAAGCGTTGGCTAATACTTGAAAATTTAATTAACCAACCTCATTTGAAAAAGAAAATTAAATAATCTTAAATTGCCTGCCATCTATTAAAAACTCCTTCTATTATTCCAAATCTTCCAGAAATTTTATCTGTAATAGTAGTCGGATACCTTTGAAAGCTTTCACTCGAAGTAAATGTAAAATTTTCTTCTCCAAAAATACTTGCTAAAACCATAGGTGGAACACCATAGGCTTTTTGTTCAATCGTTTTGATTGGGGCAATAAAACCAGAATTAGCGGTATCCCACCACGTTGCTCGTTTTCCTTGTGAATATCGAATAGAACAAAGTGGCTCATTTTTTAATGGGTCTATCTTGGGAACTGCTTCTCTCCAACTTACACCCCCTAATAATTTTCCGCTTTCTATTTTATCCAAGGATTTTATTGGAATATCGCCTTTTGACATCTTTTTAATAAATTCTGGTGCAACATAAGCTGATTTTACAGCTTCAGGTACAATAGTAAGAGACGTAAAAATACTCTCAATTGGTCTTCCGCTCAGCAGAATTGGAAATAAACCGTCAATTGAAGTTGATTCAATGAGTTTTTTCGTATCAATTTCTAGGGCAACTGCTGGTTGAGATACCGTTTGACCAATATATTCATTCTCTCTTACAACATTTTCTAACCTCCATCTTACCCTTTCATAAATTGGAATTCCCGTGTCTCCTGCCTCTGGAAATGGTTTAAGTCCATAAAGTATTTCTCGAATTTGATCTAACCATGATCCTCTTACAGTTATTTTTTCTTTAATAAATTTATCTACTAATATTTTATTAGGTTTTTTCCCACAATCTAGTAATGTTAATATTTTAGCCAAGTCGTCAATAAGAAAATACCTCCCATTTATAATTTTTAAAAATGAACTAATTCCAACCATATTTATACTTTGTCCAATTCTTGCATTTATTTGGGCTATTTGTTGCCCATTGATTTCAGGACCGGAAAAAACAAACTCTCGTAAATTACCGATTGATATCCCCAAAGCCTCCATAAAAGCTGGTATTAGATGAAGTGAAATACCTCTATCAGTAATTACGTCGCCTGAATGATGCGCGCTAGATGGAATTATTCGTTTCCCTTTTTGTAGACTTTCAAGCGCAGTTCCACCACTTACATGATATATAGTTGAAGGAAATGGTAATTCATGTGGTTTGTCTGTAATAAAAACTCTATAACCATAATGAATCTGTAATTTATCAACGCCAATAACACTATTAATAAATTGTTCTGCATGTTTAAATTTCGTTGC
>CAZMBH010000038.1:0-9033 GCA_964564535.1 uncultured Gammaproteobacteria bacterium | reverse complement strand
GAGATAAGAAAATAAAAAATAAATAATGTTTTTTTAATTCAATTATTTTTTTTAACAGCATAGGCGATTAAATTACCCCAAATATTAATGGGAACAGCTAGATTATTTATTAAAGGAACTTTTTTAAGAAATGAAATGGATTTATTTAATAATTCTGATTTAAAAAGATAGAAATTGATTCTTTCTAAATAGTATGTTAGAAGATAAGGACGGGGAATATCGCCATTAATGACAATATCAGAAAATCCCGTTTTTTTCAATAATGTATAAAGACTGTTTTTTGTAAAATGAGATAGATGTTCTTTGTGCCGATAGCCAAACCAGTATTTGCCCATAATTTTTGCACTCCAGGAATTGCTGTCTGGGACGCTGACAACAAGAAGTCCGCCGGGTTTTAACAGCTGTTTAGCTGTTCTAACGGTTAACAAAGGATCCCTTTCGTGTTCAACAACTTCAAAAGCGGTCACAACGTCATAATAATTACTTTTCTTTATATCAGTAATTACTCCGGTAGTTGCCCTCAGATTTTTTTTCCGGCATTGCTTTATGGCAAAATCGGAAATATCGATTCCTTCGGCCATAAAACCTTGATCATTGGCCTCCTTGATCAGAGTCCCATAAGCACAGCCAACATCAAGCAGACGGCCGCCTTTGCGAAGCTTTTTTATATCGATGATTTTCCTTCTGAAATATTTTTTATGAGCTGGTAATTGGGATGAATAAAAAGAAAAATTTTTCCAATAGTCGCCCTGATAAAGTTGGTTTACAGCAGATAGTGAGGGTAGGGGACTGACTTGAATAAGATTGCAGTTAAGACATTTTTTTATCGGCCAATCAAGTGGAACTATTAATTTAATTTCTTTGCTTTTGCAGAGATAACAGGCGCTATTTTTCATATATTTAAAGCTCGCCACTAAATTTTATTGCTCCGTTGGAGCCTCTTCGCAGTCGCGAAGTCCAAAAGTCGCAAAAAATTAAGCATCTCGCTTTTACTAATCGATTTTATAAATAATTACCAACGGTGATTGGTATACAGGTTTCAAAAAAGTATAAACTGCAATATCTTTTAGATTATTTTCTTTTTCTTGAGGGCCGTAAAAAACATAACTGATGTTTTCTGTTTTTAAAAATTTTAGCGCTTGATTTTCAGTTAAACTCCCCGAAAAAAATTCATTTACTTTTTCAGTCCGTTCTTCAAAATTAGGGGTCTCCCCGGTACTTCCAAGATAAACGAAGTTTCCGGAATAGGCAGGAATATAGTTACCGGCAGTGATTTTAGAAAAAACGACAGTTTTATGGTCGGTATTAATCTCTAACCATTTTAGACCGTTGTAAAAATCTTTCATCGGGTACATGACCTGCGGAGGATAGGGGACTAGGGGAATTGTTGCCACCGCCCTTTGATTTATGAACTGAGTTTGCGATTTCAAAGAAAAATAACCCTGGACTACACCAAGGAAAACGATAAAGGTAATTACTATATATATACTATATGTAGTTATTAAGTTTTTTGACCTGTCAAAGAGGTATTTAAAAAAGTAAGCAGAAAGAATTGCCAATGGGATGTGATTGGCGGTTTGGACGAAACGCAGCTCCGATTGATAGGGAAAGAATTTGAACAAGATTAACAATATAGAGGCCCCTACTATCCAAGTAACCAGACTAAGCAGTTCCTGTTTTTTTTTGAAGAACACTAAAATTAAACCAGCCATTCCGGTGAAAAAAACCGGTCCAAGGGAAAAAATATATTCTTTTATGTTAACTGAAAGCCGGTTATTTTGATCAAAATCCAATAAAGCTTTCCAGGGATAGGTTGAAGTAGACGTTTTTATATATAAGATCGGGAGAAGAACAGAAATAAAAATTACGAACGTTCGTTTTATAAGTCTCCAGAGGTCATCCCCTCGTAGGAGGGGATCCAGGAAAGTCTGGATTCCCGCCTTCGCGGGAATGACACGGGATTTTTTTGACCAGATAATCAGCGTCAGATGATACAAAGTCCAGGAAACGAGAAACAAAAGAGCGCTGCTGGGTTGAATAAAAACAGAAATAAAAATAATTAAGCAAATAAAGGGAAAATATTTATTACTTTTATTTCTAGATGTCAAACTCATTAAGATGCTTAAAATTGAGATTGATATGTAATTAAATGTATCATGAGGGATGAAGCTGACCCTTTTCATAATATCCAGCTCCTGCCACCAGTTCATGTAAAATGTTACCCACCATTGGTTTTCAAACTGGTAAAAAACCGGGAAACTGGCTGTCAATAGTGAAAAAATAACACCTAAATTTATAAGGGAAATTTTCCTCAGAAAATATATATTTAGGAAAATTATTGTACTAATCCAAAACACCGACATTATTATTCTGAGAAGCTGATAGGTGACAGTTGGTGGTATATCAAATATCTTTGTTATTTTTCCTGAAGTTAGATAGAACATTTGCAAGAAGACACCTTTTTGCTCGGGGTGATTATCATATTTATCAACAATGCTCATTCGGCCTTCCTGTCCTTGATGAATTTTACTGATATATACATTGTAGTCATACGTATAGATGTGTTCGCCGGAAACCATGGTTCGATCGGGTGAAACAAGATTAGAAACGGAAATCTCGTAAAAATTAGGAATAAAACTCAAAAAAAGAAAAAAATAGGCAAAAATAAATATCAAATATTTTTTCATATTATTGATTAACAACTATCGCTTCCAAATCTCCCCAAGGATCGGTTGGAATTGGAAGGTCCAAAAATTTGGGAACTGATAGTTTTTTTTTGAAAATTCTTTGCAAAACATAGTTTAATGAAAAATACCTGGGTGAATCAATTTTGATCTCGAATTTATCAAAACCAGCCATTTTTAACAATCGCCCAAGTGATTTTTTTGAGTAAAAATAATAATGACTTGGAGTATTGTAAACTGACCATTTAGGTCCAAACAAACTTCTTAAAGGTGAACTATTGTTTGGGGTGGTTATCAGCAAAATACCGTTTTTTTTCAATAACTTTTTAGCCGCTTTCAAATAGTCTAAAGGATTTTTTAAATGCTCAATCACCTGGAAAAAAGTTATAACTGAAAATTTTTGTTGACTGTTTCTACTTAAATTAATCAGATCAGCCATTTGACAATTAAGGGTTTTTTTTTGGCAGATGGCAACGGCTTCTTGGGAAATATCAATCCCGAGGTAAGGTAGATGACTTTTATTCAAAATTTGCAAAAAATTTCCCCAACCGCATCCGACATCAAGGATTTTCAGTCTCTCCTTTGGATATAAAGTCAGGATTTTATTTATCTTATTTTGGAAATATGCGTCCTTTAAAATCGGCAGCTGGGTGTAAGGAGAAGATCCATAATAATTTTGATCATAAACGAACTGATCACTTTTTTTGTCAGTAGAAAAAAATAAATCATCGTTGATACATTGATAGATCGACCTATTATCGATTTGATAAACAAGCGAAGCCTTTTTATTACAAAGATAACAATTGGTGTTGGTCATTATAATAGATATTCTAACGGAAAATATTGACAAAATCCTGTTGACAGACAGTGATTTTTTAACTATCATTATTTTATCGTTATTTTTATTTATTTTTGTTAAATTATTATGGATACTAAAGAGAACTTTTCTGAAGAGATGGGTAAAAAAAACTTGGTGGCAGTCAACGTGGTTATTCTTGTTGTATTTCTAGTAGTAATTGGAGGGGTTTATTATTTTGTTTCAAGTAAAAATAAAGGACAACAAGTTTTTCCAGCCGGCATAAACTATCTTTCTCCAAAAGGTGAAGAAGCAAAAAAACCGGTTTTGCTCTATGATTTTGCAAAATTGGCTGAATCTTCAGATTGGGTTACCTATAAAGGAAAATTATTTTCTTATTCGTTTCAGCATCCTAAGGCTCTTGCCCCTTTATCTTTTCCAAACGATAAAAGCGATGCGGTTACTTTTAAAGTAAACGAACTGCCTCCGGAACAAAGTTTATTATTGACTGTTGAAACAATCTCTCTTAGAGATAAGAATTTAGTTGGAAAACAGGAAGAATTTGTAAAGAATTATTGGAAATATTTTTCCGGACTTAAGGGTTTGAGTAAGATTGAACCGGTTACCAATGAAAAAGGCATGAAGGGATATAAGGCGAAATATGTAGTTAAAAGCAACAATGCCGTTACCAGCGACTACTATTTCTTTGTTGTCGAAGGTAATGATGACATCCTAATTCATATTGGAGATATATTCCCAACAGAGGGAAAAGGTGTTTTGAATCGAATGATCAACAGCCTAGAATATCTAAAATAAGTTCTGATATGTATTTTTTACCGCTTCTTTTAGGACTGGTTGTCCGTGTCTTACTTATTCCGGCTTCGGGTTTTAAGGCTGACATGGCTTTCTGGAAGGGCTGGGGATTGGCAGTAGCCGACAAAGGAATTATTTGGTTGGTTAACAACACTAATTATAATTACCCCCCCGGTTTTGCTTACATCCTTGATTTAATTGGTAAGATTTATAAAATTTTTGCCGATCCGTATAACGTTGCTCAATACTGGATGGATAACAATCTTCTTTATCTGTTTTTATTCAAGATAATCATAATTTTTGCCGATATCGGCATTGTTTTTTTGATCATAAAGATTTCCCAAAAGTTAAAGTCGAAGTGGGGCTGGTTATTGGCGGTAACTTTTTTCTTAAATCCGGCCGTTCTATTTGATGGAGTTGTTTGGGGTCAGGTTGACCAGTTCGGACTGTTTTTATTTCTTTGGGCAATCTATTTTTTTGTTGATGAAAAACCTTGGCCGGCGTCCATAATCTTTACCATAGCCTGGTTGATGAAGTGGCAAAATATCCTGTTTATTCCGATATTTTATCTCTTTATATACAAAAAATACTCTTTTAATGATCTGATTAAATCACTGACTGTCAGTTTTGCGACATTTTCTGTTATTACGCTTCCTTTTTGGCTCCACCGGGAAATGGCCGGCTTATTTAATTTGTTTACGGTTAATGCTAATTGGTTCCCGTGGTATTCTCTTAATGCTTTTAACGGTTGGTGGATAGCATCAGGCCTGAATGGTATGGGAATTTCCGATAAAACTTTAGTATTGGGAATTATAAATGCTAAACAGTTCGGATTATTATTATTTTGTCTTTTATATTTTATCGCATCTTTAAATATTTTTTTAGCAAAGAAAGAAGATACTTTAAAACAGTTTATTCTATCCTGCACATTGGTTATTTTATCTTTCTTTCACCTTTTAACACAAAGTCACGAACGTTATTTATTTCATCTTTTAGGTTTTATTCCGTTATTGATAATTTTTAATTCTGACTCTCGTCATCCCCGTGAAAACGGGGATCCAGAAATCCTGGATTCCCGCCTGCGCGGGAATGACAGATGGGCAAATAGAAATGATAAAGTGAGTTGGAGCGAGGGATTGTTTATATGGGCTTTAGTGACTCTTGGAATATTTTTGAACATGTACATTGGAATGGCCTACAACTATCCTGACCAAGTTTATTGGTCGTTTTCAGCTGAAGTGACACGTTCGTTTACTTTATATATATCAATATTGCAGATAATTACTTTTATTTATATTTTTATCCGATATTTTTTTCCATTCATAAAAAAGAATTTTGTTTGGATACTCGGTGCCCTGACTGTTTTTTTTGGAGCATTACTATCAAGTAATTACAGTTATATTCTCCATAAACCCGTTTCTTTAACAAAGATCACCCCGATTGAGACACAACAAGATTATCTTAAGCCAATGATCAATATGACCGTCGAGTCGGCTAGAGGAGTCAAATACTGGAACAGACTTTCTAATAACTATTATTTTTACAATAAAGGTATAGGGGCACACGCAAACTCAATCATCAGCTATGGATTGGGAAAAAGATTCTCTAAATTGACAACTGATTTTGGTATTGATACGGAAGCAGGGGGCCAAAATAAAGCGATATTTATCGTCGAAGGTGACGGACGTGAATTGTATAGATCAAAAGCAAAAGGAAAGTATGATTATCCGGAATCAATTTCGATTTCGATAAAAGGAGTAAATAAGTTAACATTAATAATTAAAACAGAAGGAACCAGTATTAACGGGTTGCATACCGACTGGCTAAATCCTGTTTTGATAAGGTGATTTTAGTCTGGATTCCCGCCTACGCGGGAATGACAGGGGGGGCGTGGGAGTAACAATGAGAGCGACAAAAATGATCCAATGTTTGTCATCCCCTCGAAGGAGGGGATCCAGTCTATAATTACTTTTTAAAGTTATTTGTATGAAATTATTATCTAAGATACAACGTTTCCTCCCTTATATATTATTGCTTATTCTAATCATCTTCAACTTCTTCCTCTACCGAGGTGAATTTAAAGTTCTTACCGACCCTAATGACAACACTTTCCATTTTGCCCTAATAGACGATGCAAAACAGGTATGGAAAGAGGTTTTTAAAGGGAGACTTTCACCTGTTTATTTACTTGACAGCTGGAATGAACGATGGGCTGAAGGTTTTTCCTTATCCCAGTATTATTCACATCTGCCGGAAGCAGTAATTTCTTTAATTAGTTTTATAGTTCCGATTTCCGCTTTTAAACTATTCGTTATTATTCGAACTTTATTACTTATTTTACTTCCGGTAAGTTTTTTTCTGGGGGCAATAATTTTGGGTTATACTCCTACCTTTGGAGTAATTTTTGCCTTTTTTTCTCAAGCAATATTCACGGACGGACTTTATGGATTAGATTCTCCTAGCTTTCTATGGCGTGGTTGGGGATTATTTACGCAACTTTTGGCAGTGTTTATTTTACCGTTGGCTTTTGCCTACGGAATTAGATATTTTAAAACCAAAAAAGATCTTGGAAAAGCAATTTTATTCAATTTTTTGTTAGCTCAGGCCCACTTCGGAATGTTTTATTTGCTTCTGTTCGCTTACCCAGTGTTTTGGATTTTCTCTTTGGATAAATGGCAGGAGACTGGCAAAAGAATTCTAACTTTCTTATTCCTGACTTTGATTACTTTAGCTTATTTTATTGTTCCGTTTTTTACAACTTCTCAGTATCGTAATTTTTCTCTCTGGGATCCGATTTGGAAGTTTAACTCATGGGGTTTAAACCAAATAATTATATGGCTTTTAAACGGAGACCTTTTTGATTTTAACAGGTTTCCGTTTTTGACAATTTTAATTATTGGAGGAGTATTTTGGAGCTTAGTATCAGGAAATAAATTTAACCGTTATCTTGTTTTAGTTTTCGGTTCTTACTTTATTTTATTTCTTGGAAGAGATGTTTTGGATCCGTTAATTAACTTTATTCCCGGAATGAGCGAATATCATATTCACCGGGTGATTGTCATGGTTCAGTTTTTTGGGTTGTTGATAGCTAGTGGCTTTGTGTATGACTTGATACAAAGATGTAATTTTAGACTGGACCCCCGTCTTCACGGGGGTAACAAGAAAGGCTTGATGTCATTCCCGCGTAGGCGGGAATCCAGACTACTATATTCATTATTAATGATTTTAGTAATTGTCTTGGGTCTTTATTTCATTTATCTAATTGAAAAACCAATAATAAATTACGTTAAAGATAATGATGTTTGGATCGCCAGGTCGAATATAGATTATCAGAAAAATATTAATGATTATCAGATAATCGTTGACAGACTAAAGAAATTACCTTCAGCCCGTGTTTATGCCGGCCGTCCGGGTAATTGGGGGCGTAATTTTAAGATCGGGGACACTCAGATTTACATGGCTCTATCAAACGACGGCTTTCCGATCATCGGTTTTTTACCTCAAAGCTGGTCACCTAATTCCGATGCCGAACAGTTTTTTGATGAAGAAAATCTAAAACATTATGATTTATATAACGTTGGATACATAGTCTTACCTGTTGAAAAAAAAGCGCCTCAGTTTGCCAAACTAATAATAAATAAGGGTAAATTTAGCTTGTATAAAGTAGAATCTGAAGGTTGGTATACGTTGGGTCAAAGCAACTTGCAGGTTACATCCAATAAAAATAATCTAGTTAATATTGTCCATCTTTGGTTTAATAGTCCTGCATTTACAAACAAAAATTATCCTTTAATTGCTTTAAATGACGAAAAATTTACGTTCGTTAATCAAGCAATCAAAATGTACGGACAAAATAGTTTTGACGAGAATGTGCCTATCTGGCGGGAAAATCCTATGTATGGAAATCAGGAAAAATTTGAACAAAAGCTCATAAATAAGACTGAAAAAAATTTTTTACAGGGATATTCCACAAATTTTAAATTAGAGAATCAATGTCAAAATTGTGTTCTTATTTTAAAACAAACCTTTCACCCAAACTGGGAGATTGTTGTTAACGGAAAAAAACAAAAGGCTTTTCCGGTCTTTCCGTTTTTTATTGGGGTTCAGGTGAAGGATGCGGGGGATTATCAGATAGCGACTACCTATAAACCATCAGTAATGAAGACAGTTTTATTGATTTTGAGCACGTCAATTCTGATTATATTTGGCATTTTATATCTATCTCACGGCCGTAGATAAGATATATCTATCGGCAAAAATATATTATTACAACAACCTAAATACTCACCTTTGTAGGTTATAAGCGGTGGACATTTTTCTGGAGGTGTATAAAATAGGGTCGGACCCTCCCGGAGGGTCCGACCCTAAATATGCCAGCAAAAAACTCTGTCAAAACTTATATAGCAAATGGCTACTACCACATTTATAATCGTGGCGTGGAAAAACGGAATATATTTTTGGATGAACAGGATTACTTAGTTTTTCTTTCTTACTTAAAAATTTATTTAAGTTCACCGGAAGATGTTGTTAAAAACATTAATCAAAATACGAATTTAGATTATGAAGAAAAAAATTCAAAAATATATCGATTAAATGAGTTAAGTAATTTTTATAACAAAATAAAGCTGATTTGTTATGTATTAATGCCTAATCATTTTCACCTTGGGCTACAACAAATTGGAATAAAAGATATTGAAAATTTTATGCGATGCTTGATAACAAAATACACAATGTATTTTA
>CAZMBH010000037.1:0-9092 GCA_964564535.1 uncultured Gammaproteobacteria bacterium | reverse complement strand
GCATTTACTTTAAAAAAAGATCAACATAAAACTCGGTTTGACAGAATTGAACAACTGATTGCGTATGCAAACCGTGACCTTTCAGAGCCAATAGTAACTTTTAGTGCTTTTGATTTTGAACATTCATTTCAATCTTTTTTACTATCGCTTTTGAATGGTAGTAGTAATTTTTCAGAACCAACTGTTAAATTAGCTTTAGATACAATTAAACTAACAGCTCAGGTTGCCGTTCGAGCCGTAAACAATCTTTATAAGGGAGACTTGGATAATAGAAAAAAGAGAAAATTGCGAGCATATGGTATTTCACCGGAACCGGATATTGTTTTAAATGTAGCTACTTTTTTGACAAGTAACTTGGATGAAGCTGCAATAGAAAAATTAAATAGAGAGTGTGAGTCAATTATTGAATCAGAAGCACCTATAATTCCGTCGGAACAGCTTATAAATTTAATTACGCATCTAATCGATGATGATATTTTGGCTCAGATTGACGCGAGGTTTAGTCCAAGAGAACAATCTAATATTATTCATGAATTTGTCATGGCAATTAGAGGAAACATAAGTCGAAGTGTAAAATGGCCTTTAACGATGTCTGGAAACAATAATACTGAGCTAGCCTTTGATAATGTTACAACAGCTGACGCCTTCGTGGCTTGGATGCCACTGGCTCCTTATCCTAAGGCAGTGATTGCAAAAGCATTCGGGGATTTAATTGAAAAATCGGACGGAGGAATAACTCCAAGTTTTTGGAATGAAAGACCATTAAAATTTTTAGTACCTTGGTACCCTGACTCTTTAAAGGTCTCAGGTGACCCTGGAAATATCAAAATAACTAGATCTTCCTGGTTTATTAGTGATTTTACAGAGGTTGAGATTAATCTGGAGCTATCATGTATACCAATGGAAATATGGGAAAATATTCATCAATCAGGGGAGAATTATGTGAGTATTGATGGAAATGTTCAATGGTATTTAGATCCATATATTCACTATTTTATGGAAAATGGGCTATCTCAATCAAGCGTTAGAAGCATGATAAAAGAATATCCTTCAAGAAAAACAGATATATTATTCACAGCGATGCTTATGGCTAATGCCGTTGAGAAAAGACAAAAATCGATTTATTTTCATCAAGCCGCAAGACATAATCTAGCAGGAGAATATTAAATTTTTTGACCGGCTCCATACAATTTTTGAGTCATAAATCGTCTCATCCAACTTTGATTTGGCTGTAAACTTTGCACTTCCTCAGTATCTGGAAATATAATCTTAATTCCAAGTTGTCTAATTTCATCATCTGTCCAAACCGGAGAATCTCCTTCAGGGTATTTCATATCAAAAAAAGGCTTTAAGGCAGGATCATTACGAATTTCATCAACATTTACTTCCTCAGGCTTAATTTTTCTTAATACCATAACATTAATTGGAATATATGCGCGGGCTAACCAGACTGCCATAAAAATACCACCTTCTTTGCCCGTAGATATCCAGTTTTTCATTGCACTTTTTAAATTGTCTTTATCTTGATTATGATTGCCGTCAATGTTATACAGAACACCAAACATCGTACTCACATTAATATCTTTCATTTCTGCAGTGATCGTTGGTTTATCGCAAATATTTACACCTGACGAATATGGATGAAAATTATTTGCTTTCAAAAATCCTATTGGGTCCATAATCATGTTTTCAGGCGCTGTTTGAAATTTACCATCATCTATAGCTTTCACCATTGGAAAGGGTAAAGTTGGAGAATATAAATCAGATGCAAATATATTTTCAAAATTGTCAACACCACCAAGTAATTGAATTATTGGTAACATTTCTGGCCCATCTCCAAGCCCAATCATTGACATACGTAACTTGCCTTCAGGTAATAGTTTTTGCTTATTTAGTTTATCAAAGACATGAATTATTAAATCAGTATATCTCCCCGGATAAGTCATTTTATATGAATCCTCTTTAAATAAAAAAAACTTAAAATCCTTCCAGTGGTTTTGTTTTTGAAATTGAAATATTTCATTCCAAGATATCCCGTATTGTAAATAATCAGCTATTTCGCCAATATGTTCTTTTGCTATCTTGTAATCGCTAATATCCATCGATTTTTCTTTATCACTCAAATTCAATTTAATCATGGCTGTTCTTAAGGCCAAAAACTCACAAACCCTTGTAATATCGGGGTCAGACTGTAAGTGCTCTTCAGAAGTAAAATAATCCGCCATAACTCTTCCGAAAGACTGATCATGCGCTGCAAAATAACTAATTGTTTCACTAAGATCATTTGGATACTTTATTTCATCTTTACCAGGTTCTCCTGTCGCTTGTTGCTCATATTGAGCCATATGAATGGTGAAATTTACTAAACTCGGCGGAAAATCAACTGATTCTTGACCGTCTCTTATACTTTTTTCAAAACATTTTTTGGCAAGCTTTTTGACCCCCGTAGAAGTAGAGAATGTATCTAAAACATTGCCCCAACGAATCCTTTCTTGATCAGAAGGATGAGAACAACATTTAATTTTAAGTGAATCGGCTAAACGACTGAATTTGTCATTAAAAAGTTGTGATCTTTCTTTTTGAGATATTCTTTCCTGCATTTTTTTCATATTTGCTATAAATATAAACCCATAGTAGAATATTATAACATAAAAATCTTAGTTTTAACTATTTATTGGTCTTCCAACGGAGCGACCTCCCAATCTCGGATCGTTAAACTCCGGTTCAAGATGTCGATAGGCAATTAATCTACCATGATCTCCAAAGCACACATCTATGGAATTACCATCAAATTTTGTATCTAACAAGCGTGACCATGTATTTTCATCTAGAAAATGATCAGTAATTAATTTACTATCTTGAGACGCAATGATGTATTGGCTTAAATTCATTCCTTGTTTCCCAGTTTTTTCAAATAACGTTCTAAGTTGTTCTTCGGTTAAATTTGGATTACAAAAGTCACTCGTTTCCTCATAATCAAACCAACCAAAATACGGGTCTTCATTGGTAAAGTTATTCTCTTCATTTAAACTTTGATCTTTTAAATTAGGCCATATTGTTGCCATAAGATGCCTATCTTCTTGTTTCGCAAGTTCAGGCGGTATATAACCAATTCTTCTCCCTTCTCCTTCAAGTTTTGCTATTTCCTCAAGAGTGTAAGGGCAATCAAGAAAAGTGAGCTTCTTTGTACCTAATTTTTTTTCCCGACCTTCCCAAATAGCTCTAAAGAAAACATTAATGGTTTCAGGTGTGTGAGGCGAATGGTTAAATTTATCAGCTAATTTTGATTCCATATCGTCAATATTTAATAAATCCTTTTTTCTAATTTTTAGAGCAGCACTTACTAATAAACTAACCGTCTTATCAAAGAAAGAACCGCTTCCACCTAATTGTTCCAAAAATCTTCGGTATGCCATAGTTTTATAAACAACCTATAATATTATACCAAATTTGATAAATAAATCTATCAAAGTTAGTGAAGAATATTATTTAATTTTTAATTTATGTATTCGGGTAGTTGGGATTATGGCGATGTATTTTGCTTCTTGAGCTGAATATGATCCTATGATAAACTTAAGCGGATTTTTGCCAACGAATTTGTTGCTTATAGCGGCAATTCCAAATAGCGCAAATGGCCTTAATAACTCCAATTCTTTAGCACGGCAGATTAACTCGGTGTTTGAAATTTGACTATTTGCTTTTGATAATTCATAAAGCCTTTCTTGAACAGATGACTTGTTTTTGTATCCAAGTTTACTCGCTATTTTTTTCATGCTGTAGCCTTGAGCTCGTAAATATAAAATCATTAAATCTTTTAATGATGAAACAAAGTAGGTCCCAAACTCAATTAAATGATCCTTATCAGGTTTGTTTTTTACTAACACTGTTGCTTTTTGAGGAAATATATAGCAATTTCTCCCATGTATTGAAAATTTTGTTGGGGGGTGACAATTTTCATTCATGTTTTAATTATATCATAACTATAGGACTATTTGAATGTATTTAAAAATGATCTACGTTTTAAAAATCTTGCAGAGATATATTTAGGGCTTTGGAAGAGTGAGTTAAAGAACCGAGTGATATAACATCGGCGCCGGCTTGGTCAAAGTCGCAAATATTTGTTTCATTAATTCCACCGGAGAGTTCGAAAAATATTTTTGAACTGTTTTTTTGTTTTCGGATTGTGTCAATAACTTTTTTAGCATCAGAAGGCTTAAAGTTATCAAGCATAATAATCAGAGGAGCTGAAATATTTAGTTTTTGATAATAATCGCTTATAAAATAAGCTTCTTTTTCCGTTTCCACCTCAATTTCAAAGGGTTTTTTTACATCATTTTTATTGATTAAATCTAAAATGCTTTTCAAACTTTCTTCCCTTGAAACATCGAGTTTTACGGCCTGTAGATCAATATGGTTATCTTTGATAAGAATTTCATCAGAAAGAGAAAGTCGGTGTGTAAGACCGCCACCTATAAAAACGGCTTTTTTGTCCAATAATCCCCACAAAGTCTTACGGGTGGCGGCTAGGGGAGTACTCAAATTATTTTTGGTAATTAACGAATTTGTCGAAGTGGCAATGCCGCTCATCCGGGAAATTATGTTTAAAACGGTTCTTTCGAATTTTAGAACCTCCAAAGGATTTCCGGAAAGTTCAATTAACAAATCTTTATCTTTTATTTTTTTCCCGTCATTAATAATTTTTTTAATTTTCAAATTAGTTCTATTATTTATTAAATAAACTATTTCTTCTATTCCGGCAACAATACCATTTTGTTTGCTGATTATTCTCGCTTTTACATCTTTGTATTCTCCGGAAATTATTTTTGAAGTAACGTCATTTTCAACAAGATCTTGTGTTATCTGGAAATCAAAAAGTTGAAGGCAGGTTTCGGAATAAAATTTGTTTTTGACAGTTAGAAGAGGACCTTTATTAAAATATTGTTTTATATATTTATTCATAAAAAAAGTAATTATAGACTGGATCCCCGTCTTCACGGGGATGACACAATGTCATTCCCACGAAGGTGGGAATCCAGACTAAATAATTCATTTTGAAACAGCAAACATTCTTTCAATTGGAATTCGGGCTTTATTGGCAATTTTTTTGGGCACTTTAACCTCGAATTCCAGATTTATCAGTGAATTTAATAGTTTTGGCAGGGTGATCATCTTCATGAACTCACATACCATATCATCACGAAGGGGAGCAAAATTTTTCTTCGGATTTTGTTTTTCCAGACGGTGGATAATTCCGGTTTCGGTGGCAACAATAAAATCAGATTTCTTTGATTTTTTTGCATGTTTTAGCATTCCGCCGGTTGACAAGATATGAGTTTTATCAGCCGGAATATCACCATTTGCCACATAGTGCATACAATTGGAGACGCAACCGCATTCAGGATGAATTAAGAAATCAGCCTCAGGTTTGGCTTTCATTTTGCCTAAGATATCCTCAGGGCGGACACGGGCGTGAACGTGGCATTGCCCAGGATAGATAATCAAATCTCGGCCGGTTTTTTTTTGGACATAAGCCCCCAAAAACATATCTGGGACAAAAAGGATCTGCTTATCTTTGGGGATGGCGTTGACGATTTCAACGGCGTTGGTCGAAGTGCAGCAGTAATCTGACTGTGCCTTAACTTCGGCGGTCGTATTAACATAACTGACAACAACGGCCTTGGGATATTTAGCTTTCCATCTTCGCAGCTCATCGGCGTCAATTGAGGCGGCTAAAGAACATCCGGCGCCAAGATCGGGGATAAGGACGGTTTTTTCCGGGGAAAAAATAGCCGCCGACTCAGCCATAAAATGAACGCCGCAAAATACAATTAGCTTTTCCTTTGAATTGGCTGCCTGTCTAGAAAGTTCCAGTGAATCTCCGACGAAGTCGGCAATATCTTGGATAGCGGGAATTTGATAGTTGTGGGCAATTATCAAGGCGCCCCTTTTTTTCTTCCATTTTTTGATTTCTTTTATAAGTTGCTGGTCATCCATATTTTATTAAGGTTCGGTGGTCGCAATTTTTTATCACAGCGGGGACCCCTAACCCCGAAAGTGAAAAAAATTCCTCCCACCTCACCTGCCTATTATAATTTGTTATTTGTTTGCGCGTGTACTATTATAAGTTTCTGATAAATGAAAAACAACTTTGATTATATAATTATTGGTTCAGGTATTGCGGGACTGACAACTGCACTGACTTTGGCTGATTCCGGTAAAGTGGCTATTTTTACGAAAAAAAATCCCTCCGATTCTTCAACTAATTTGGCTCAGGGAGGAATGGCGGCGATGATAGGTGAAGGTGACCAAGCCGATTGGCACATTGAAGATACCATGAAAGCAGGGGACTTCCACAATAAAAAAGAAGCGGTAAAAATTTTAGTGAAAAACAGCCAAGAGGCACTGCTTTGGTTAACGAAACAAGGTGTTTTATTTGACTCAAAACCTTCACTTGAGGCCGGTCATCGTTTGCCCCGGATCTTTCATACGACCGATTTTACTGGCCGGGATATTGAAAAAACTTTACTAAAACAAGCGGTAAAAAACAAAAATATAAAACTCTTTAAAAATTCATTGGCAGTTGATCTCATTGTTAAAAATAATACCTGTCAGGGAGTTTTTATTCTCGGCGAAGACAATAATATCGTCCCTTTTTTTGCCAAATCGATTGTTCTGGCAACCGGAGGGAGCGGACAGGCTTATCAATGGACAACAAATCCGGAAGTAGCAACGGGGGATGGGGTTGCGATTGCTGGCCGGGCTGGAACTAAAATTTCCGATCTCGAATTTGTCCAGTTCCATCCGACGGCATTCAAAAATAAAACCTCACCGCTTTTTTTATTATCAGAAAGACTTAGGGGGGAAGGAGCAAAATTAGTTGACGAAAAAGGCAACCGGTTTGTTGATGAATTAATACCCCGTGATAAACTTTCCCGGGCGGTTTTTGAAAAACAAAAAACTTCTGAAGTATATCTGACAATGGCGCATCTAGATAAAAAAGAAATTATAAAAAAACTTCCGAATATCTATAAAAAATTAAAGACTTTTGGTTATGATTTAACTTCCGACCGTGTTCCAATTACTCCTGCCGCCCATTACCAATGCGGAGGAGTTGCAACTGACCTTGACGGAAGAACCTCAATTACAAACTTGTTTGCAGTGGGAGAAGTGGCAGCGACCGGAGTTCACGGAGCCAATCGGTTAGCGTCAAATTCATTGCTGGAGGCAGTTGTGTTTGGGAGAAGGGCTGGCGCATTTATGATTAAACATTTTAATATCATTCCCTCGAAGGAAGGAATCCAGACTAATTATCAACTGGATCCCCGTCTTCACGGGGATGACAAACAAACAATAAAAAAAATAAAAACAGATATTCAAAAAACTATGTGGGAGAAAGTTGGAATAATAAGAAAAAAAGAGGAATTAACCGAAGCACTAAAACAGTTTAAAAAACTCAGTGAAAAACTTAATAAGATAAAAGAAGATTCAGGAATATCCTGTCAATTACTGGAGGTTATTAATCTAACCGAAACATCGATTTTGATCACCAAATCAGCATTCAATCGCTCCAAAAGTCTCGGCGCCCACTTCATTATCTAGTAAGACGGAACAAGGTTGTTCAAAACCTTTGAATATTGATCAATAAAACCTTTAAAAATCATACTGATTAAAATTATTGATACGACTGTCAATAAAATGGAAATAATCCCGACAGTTTTTACTTTTTTGTCTGCGGACCTAACATATTTCAAACCCCAGCCTAGACCTAAGGGTGCAAGAAAGAAACTGACAAAATAAATTAAGATTTGTTTAGAAAAAGTAATCTCCGGTGCTTTCTCTTTTAATATTTTGGAACAGTTTGGGCAAAAAAACCAATCACTTTGAATTTTAAATTGACAAACAGGGCAGAGGAGAGAATTGTCCATATTTATTTTTTAAATGACCTAACAATATAATTAATTGCTTCCAGAGGTGTGTCGGCAAAGAATATAAAATCTTCAACAGACTTTGTCAAGAAGCCGTCTTTTTCCATTCTTTTTAATTGAATTTTTAAACCTTCATAGAACTTATCAGTATTCAAAGCCACAACCGGTTTAAAATGAAAATCGTGTTTTTTCAGTTCGATCGCCTCGGTTATTTCGTCGAGTGACCCGACTCCGCCGGGAAGAAGAACCACTGCATCAGCTTTTTTAAGAAGGAGTCTTTTTCTTTCCGGAAAATCTTTGGTAATGATCATCTCGTCGGCATTCATTCTACGGTGGCCTTTAAGAAACTCAATGGTTACCCCGAATATTTTTCCGCCGTTTTTCTGAACCGATTCGGCAACCACCCCCATCAAGCCCTTGTTACCTCCGCCCCAGACCAAGTTAAAATTATTTTTTGCGATCAATTCCCCAAGCTGTTTGGTCGCTTCAACATATTTTTTATCAACGTCGTTGGTAGAGCAGTAAACACAGATATTTTTCATATGTATATTTTAATCAATTATACCTGATATACTGTATCCATCTTTCACAAAAGACATAAATGAAAATAAATCCACCATATCTTACTTCGAGCCTTTTCAGAACTATTCGTTCACGGCTTGAAGAGCGATATTTGGTGGACGTAAGAAACTGTAAAACTCGTAGGAACTCGTTAACAGTTTCTAACGAAGGGGGTGTTTATACATAATGGATAAAAATAAAATTTTCGTCGGAAGCTTGCCTTGGTCAATCAATAATGATTCTTTAAAAGAATTATTTACTCAGTACGGTGAAGTCACTGAAGCAGTTGTCATCATGGATCGTGAAACTCAAAAATCAAAAGGATTTGGTTTCGTTACTTTTGCTACTCCTGAAAGTGCCCAAAAAGCCCTGGAAATGAGTGGTAAAGAGGTCGATGGTCGTGCAATTGTTGTCAATATCGCTAAACCTAGAGAAGAAAGAAGATCGTTCTAATAAAAAAGAATTTTAAAAATCACCCATGTACCAGACCTGTACCATTCGGTTCAGGTCGGTACAGGGTTTCGCTTAATTTATAATTATGCTCACTATCCACTCCTTAAAGCGGTGGGTAGTGATCGATAGTCATTATTCATTTATTTAAATATG
>CAZMBH010000036.1:0-9503 GCA_964564535.1 uncultured Gammaproteobacteria bacterium | reverse complement strand
CAGATAAGTGGCAATTACTTAAAGACCATTTATGTGACACAGCCAATTTGTCAAAGGAATTCGCTGACAAATTCAATGGCGGTTATTTTGGCTGTGACAAGATTATTTGGAGTATTTACTAGTATGATTTTGTATTTTATCAATTTCAAAAATCAAATCGAAAAGTATTATAATGAATATCTGGCTTTTACTTTCCAAAACTCTTTACAATCAAATCTATAACTATTGAAAGGAGGAATAATCTATGAAACCATATACAATTGAATTAGAAATTTCTGGCTCAACTGCAATGTGGACTAGACCGGATACAGGCGATGCACCTGTCAGTTATCCGGTGCCTACATGGTCGGCGGCAAAAGGCATATTTGAATCTATAGTTCGCCTTGAAACCGTTGAGATAGTGCCGACGATGGTGGAGATTTGCTCACCGATTGTTTATCACAACTACGTGACAAATTATGGTGGTCCTTTACGTAAAACCTCGATAATGCCAAATGGCAGCTATCAACTTTTGGCTACAGTTCTTATAAATGTTTGTTATCGTTTATATGCAGAAATCAAAACATCCGAACATAATCGTCCGTTATCAGAAAAGGCACTGCACCAAAAGAACAAGGGTTTTAATGACCGCCACGCCTGTCAGGAAATATTTAATCGCCGTTTAAAGCAAGGGCAATGTCATGATATTCCATTTTTAGGATGGCGTGAATTTGCTCCAGATTATTTCGGTAATTTTCGCGATCAGACGGAAGTGGATAAAAGCATTAATGTGATACTTCCAAGCTTCTTATTTAGCGTGTTTGAACCATCCGGTGATAAGAAACCGGTATTTAAGCAAGATGTTGAAATAAAGGATGGGAGGCTCGAATATGTTAAATGAACTAAGAGACCTTGCGCGCAGCCTTTTGACCTCAGGGGTTGAGTTTACAGACTGGCATCCAAATTTCAAAAAATGTCCCAGAAGTGGCATGACCTGTTTCGTTTATATCAACGAACGTGGAGATATTGAAGATACAACATTCCTTGCACCTGATTTTGATATTACCATAATCAGAAAATGGGAAAAAGCGTTAGGCTGCTCATTCACTGCTTTTAATGTGCCGTCACTTTATAAAACGCAGAATGATGAGACAGCTAATAAAGTAACTCAATGCAAGAAGGATTTAAGAAAGGGAATTCCTTTAGCTTCTGATGATTTAGATAAAGTGATAGAGAATTGCGTAAGTAATTGGGATAGTACTGCCCTATCAAACGTTAACCGCTGTCTGACACGAGCAACATCTGAAATTGAGGAGTATCTTGGCACTATACCTGCTGAATATTCTTCAATCAGTGAACTGCTTCAAAGAGCAAAACAAATTAATGCTGAGACGTTTTATCAGCAATTGAATGACCAACTGATACAAAAAATTAATCAAAACATTAACTCAAGCATCCTTGATATGCTCTTTCAAATCGGAAATACCAGCAAGAAATTTCAGCTTGTTTTTGAGATTAATGATTGGGTAGCGATCGGTGCAAGCTACCCTGCGAATCATCCTGTTGTTCAAAGATGGATGAATGACAGAATGATGTATTTTAGCAGTGAAAACAGAACAAGGGGAACTGCAGGCAAAGACGCTTTTAATGGAATCTCCGATGGATGGGAAGAAAAACTTCCTCCTGTTCGGATGTCAATACTAGGGAATGTAATTTTACGCGCAATGAGTAGCGAATCACCCTGTCAAAAGAGATATAAGATGGTGGATGCTTTTTCGTTTCCGATCGGCGCAAGTGTTCGGCAGGAGATGAAAGGGGCACTTGAATGGCTTTCAGACGAAACGCGCAAGAGGAAAACATGGATTGATTTAACAAAGAAGGTTGACAATGCAACGATTCTCTTTGCATATCCCACACAAAAACCTGAAACAGAACCAGAGCTTGCCAGTCTAATGGGTGGTTTTGAAGAAGCTGCTACTGACCCTGATGGAGCAACATTTTCTGCCGTTGCTTCTAGAGCAACACTGACACTTAGAGGAATTTCTACCGGAGCATCTGAGAATGAAGTACGAATATTTGTTCTTACTAAAAGACCCGGAGATGCAAGAACGAAGATTTTGGTCAGCAAACGCTATACCGCCAACCATACAATTAAGTCAGCCGAACAATGGCAAGCAGGATGCCGCAATATCCCCAATATCAATATCAGGCAATTTGAAGACAAGACGCCTGTTTGGAAAGAGTGCTTAGTTCCATTTCCGGCTGAAGTTGTCTGGTGTTTGAATACCGCATGGATACGACAGGGAACATATGCTGAGCGGGTTCATGGGTTTTCAATCAATGATGCGCTTAGCTTGTTGTTGGATGAAGGCAATGAGGTGCAAAGGCTTTCTTTGAGAGCTATAGACGCTGTTGTTAGGAACTGCATATCCTTGCTTTTGGCTATAGGGCAAGAAAATACGTGTTTCTTAGTTTTTAAAATGAACAAGAAGTATGAAAAACAGGCGTTGTTGTTACCATCAATTCTTGGATTGTTACTTTATAAAAATGGAATAAAGAAAGGAGGGTTTATGAATTCATCTGCGTATCTTGTAGGACGGCTTCTAAGCCTTGTTGACGATCTTCACCTGAAGTATTGTCAACAAGTGAGAAAAGGTTCAATTCCGCCTCAACTCGCTGGTAATGCCTTGATGTCAACGGCTTTGGAGACACCTGAAAGGGCTTTGAGTATGCTCAGTCAAAGGATACCCCCATATCAGGCATGGGCTAAAACGCTATCTGGAGATGAGAAAGATGTTGGTCTGATCAAATATTTTTTGAAGCAGATCGGCGAGATTTCAAATCAATTAAAAGAGGTGGGGATTTCTACAACATGTTCGGATACAGATAAGGCACAAATGTTACTTGGCTACTTAGCAAGGTCAGAAAACAATTAAATAGGAGGAATACGATGTCAGATCAAAACATTTTCCGTGCAACAGGTCTTTTAGTTATCGAGGTTATTAATTCTAATCCCAACGGTGATCCTGACCGTGAGAGCGATCCCCGTCAGCGGCCGGATGGAAAAGGTGAAATTTCGCCCGTATCGTTTAAACGAAAACTGCGTGATTTAGTGGAAGATAAGGAGGGTCTTGTATGGAAGGACTTAAAAGCTAAATTTAACTTGAATGATGATGGATACATGATCCTTGAATCAAGAGGTCGCAACAGGAAAGAAATTAACGACCTCTTAAATAGCGATTTTGAAGCGTTTAAAAAAAGATACTGGGATGCCAGAGTATTTGGCAACACCTTCCTTGAAGAGGGTTCTTCGACTACGATAAAAACTGGTGTTGTTCAATTTGGGATGGGTCTTTCTGTAGCGCCAACTAACATAGAACGACAGACAAACACAAGTAAAGCCGGAGTTCAGGAAGGAAAAGATCAAGGTATGGCACCAATGGCATTTAGAATAGTTCAACACGGCATTTACTGTATGCCATTCTTTGTAAACCCAAGCGCTGCGAGTGGTAACCGTAGCACTGGTTGCACAAAAGCAGATATTGACGTTCTTCTGGCATTGATTCCGCTTGCCTATCCACATACACGCTCTTATATTAGATCTAACGTTGAGATTTTACGTGCGTGGTGTATTGAGCACAAATCGTCTCTCGGTTCCTGTCCAGATTACAAGCTCATTGATGCATTGACACCCAAGAAGAAACAAGACACTGATAAGCCATCTATGTCGCGGAATGAGTATGATATTCCTTCATCTCTACCTGATGAACTGAAAGATAAGATTGCCTCAATTAAGGATATTATGGAGTCTTGAAAATGTACTTAGCACACAGCGCAAAAGGCGATATCCCATCGCAGTCTTATCAAGCGCATGTCTGTAATGTCTATGAAATGGCGCTCGGTAATGCTACAAAAGCAGGAGCATATTCCCAATATGGTACGCTAATGAAGGATGCCGTTGCGTTTGCCGCTTACTATCACGATTTGGGCAAGCTTGCCCCTGAGAATCAGGAAGTTTTAAAGGTTCGCAATAGAATGAGTCTTCCATTGAATCATGTTGATGCAGGTGTAGCTGCATTGCAATCAAGTGGTTTGTCATTGGCTGAGAATCTTGCGGCCTTATTTGTTTATTCCCATCATATCGGATTACAGTCATTACCTGACGAGAATGCGAAGGGCAAAGGGAATGTCTTTCGTGATACAGCATTTAGTCAGGAAGGACGATCAGTTAAAGATATTATAGATAAATCCCTGCATGAGTATCTCGAAGCCCACAAATCGGCTTTAACCGACCTGCCAAAGATGGAAAAATCCGAATGGTATGGTGTTGCGCCGACACCTCTATTTATGCGAATGGCACTTTCATGCCTTGTAGATGCTGATCATACTGACACGGCGCGACATTACAACAACGTTGTCCCTGAAGGCGAGATTTTGCTTTATCCAGACAAGAGGCTTACCTTATTGGACAGTTATGTTGCAGGGCTTTCAAAAGATAGCGAGGGCAAAAAGATAAGCCCAAGGGAGAGCTTGAGGAACAATTTGCGTCAACAGATTTATGATTCATGTCGCAATGCTTCACCATCCGATAATGGTTTCATTACCTGCGACAGTCCCGTTGGAACTGGGAAAACGACTGCTGTTATGGCGCATTTGCTGAATGTAGCAAAAACAAAAAACTTACGGCGTGTTTTTGTTGTTTTGCCTTTCACAAACATTATTGATCAGTCGGTTGAGGTTTATCGCAATGCATTGGTTTTGTCCGGAGAAAATTCCGAAAAAGTTGTTGCGGCACACCATCATAAGGCTGAATTTGAGGATTTAAGCTCACGCGCTTTTTCCTTTTTATGGAATGCTCCGATAACTGTAACAACGGCTGTACAATTTTTTGAAACTCTGGCAAGCAATCACCCTGCTTCATTGCGAAAACTTCACCAGCTTTCGGGTTCGACGATATTTATTGATGAGGCACATGCTGCACTGCCTGCACATCTATGGGCACAGGCGTTGAAGTGGCTTCGTGAACTTGTTAATGACTGGGGTTGTTATATTGTTCTTGTATCCGGTTCTCTCAACCGTTTCTGGGAATTGGAAGAATTTTCAAACCCAACATTAAAGAATATTCCAGAACTTGTTGATGATACTGTGAGAAAAACAGCATTGGAAAACGAATCAATTCGGATAAATTATGAAAAAAAAGATAAGCCGCTTAACGCAGATGAAATTTGTAATTGGATAAAAGAGTTGCAGGGACCAAGATTGATTATTCTGAATACGGTACACTCTGCTGCATCAGTTGCCAAGAATCTATCTAAATCATATGGGGATGGAAAATATTCATACGATGATAGAAGATTTGTTGAGCATCTTTCTACAGCATTGGCACCGATTCATCGCAAGACAATACTTGAAAGAATTAAGAAAAGACTCGATCCTCAAAGAAGCCCTGGCGATAATGATTGGACACTGGTTGCAACCTCATGCGTTGAAGCTGGAATAGATTTTTCATTTCGAACAGCTGCAAGAGAATATTGCAGTCTTGTAAGCACAATTCAGACAGCCGGAAGAATTAATCGCGCAGGTGAATATGGCGAAAGCAACTTATGGAACTTCCAGATAGTGCCGGGTGATTCTCTCAAAGAACATCCTTCATTTGTGACATCCTCAAGAATATTAAAACAGTTCTTTGATGAAGGAAAGGTTGCGCCTGACTATTGCACAGAGGCAATGAAAAGAGAGGTGCGGGAGAAAAACCAGATTAATGCAGATAGCAATCTCATCGTGATAGCTGAACGAAACAGGGACTTCCCGTCGGTTAAAGACCAGTTTAAAGTAATACCAGCAAATACGGTGACCGCAATAATTGACAGCGAAATATGTGAAAGAATAGAACGGCACGAGAAAGTTGATTTTACAGAACTACAGCAGAAATCAGTTTCCATTTATAGCAATAACATAGACAAGTTTGCATTGAGTCAATTGCGAGAATCTGAAGATCTTTATAAATGGCAACTCGAGTATGATGGAAATTTTTTAGGTTATATGGCAGGAGTTCTTAAAATGTTAAATTCTAAAAGTTATTTCTTCTAATTCTAAAAGATGAATTATGTCTAATAAGGATAATAGTACAAATCTAATCCCGCCGCATGGCGGGTATCAGAAATTACAGTCATATCAGATGTCTGAGATTGTTTATGATGCAACAGCAATTTTTTGTTCAAGATTTGTTGATAAATTTTCAAGAACTACTGACCAAATGGTTCAAGCGGCAAGAAGTGGAAAGCAAAACATAGCAGAGGGTTGTATGGCTTTAGGCACTTCAAAAAAGACTGAGCTGAAATTGGTAAATGTTGCAAGAGCAAGTTTAGAGGAACTACTGCTTGATTATCAGGATTATTTAAGACAGCATAATTTGCTATTATGGGAAAAAGATAATCCAAACGCTAAAGAGGTCAGAGAAAAATGCTATGAAAAGAATAGGTCATATTTGAATTATAAGACCTATATTGAAGATTCTTCAGCAGAAGTTTCTGCAAATACTATAATCTGTTTAATTCATCAAACAAATTATCTTCTTGATAGACAATTAAGAGCATTAGAAAAAGATTTTCTGGAAAAAGGCGGGTTCACTGAGAGACTGTATAATGTAAGAAAGGAAAGGAGAAAAGAGAAAGAATAGGACATATATGACATATAATGATGAAGATTTGATTCAACTTTCTGCAATTCAGCACTATGTGTTTTGCAAAAGACAATGTGCCTTGATTCATATTGAGCAGGTTTGGATTGAAAACTATTTTACAGCAGAGGGAAGACAAATGCATGAAACAGCCCATAATGAAACAATTGAAAAAAGAAAAGATATTAGATTTGAAAGAGGAATTCCTTTACGAAGCACCTTTTATGGCTTATCCGGTAAAGCGGATGTAATTGAGTATCATAAAAGTGAAAATAAAAAGTGGTTACCTTTTCCTGTTGAATATAAAAGAGGAAAACCTAAAATGGATGATTGTGATAAAGTTCAGCTTTGCGCCCAAGCATTATGCTTGGAAGAGATGTTGAAAATCAGTATTCCTAATGGTGCTTTATATTATGGTAAAACAAAACATAGATATGATGTTGTTTTTGACGATATTCTCAGAGAAGAAACAATAAAGATTATAAAAGAAGTGAGAGCTTTCATAGAAGATAAAATTACTCCTAAACCGGAATATTCAAAAAAATGTGACTCTTGCTCATTGTTAGAACTGTGTATGCCGAAATCTTTAGAAAAGACAAACAGGGTGAATGATTATATTTTAAAAGAGATAAACAAATTATGAAAAAATATTTGAACACTCTATTTGTTACTACGCAAGGTGCATATTTATCAAAGGAAGGTGACACTGTAGTGGTATCTATAGAAAGAGAGAAAAAGCTTCAATTACCCATCCATAATATTGGAAGCATAGTTTGCTTTGGCAATGTTAGTGTCAGTCCGTTTTTAATGGAGTTATGCGTTGAAAACTGTGTTGCAATAAGTTTTCACTCGGAATATGGTAAATTTCTTGCAAGTGTGAATGGTAAAACCAAGGGTAATGTATTGTTGCGGAGAGAGCAATACAGATATGCTGACAGCGAAATTGAATCGGCAAAAATTGCAAAAAACATTTTACTTGGGAAAGTATATAATTGCAGGGTAGTTTTGCAAAGAGTTTTAAGAGATCATGGAGAGAAAATAGATTCAAAGAAAATTATGAATGCTTCAGATGCTTTAAATTGGTCATTAAGACAAATCGAATCTTGTGTTGGACTTGACAATCTTAGAGGACTTGAAGGAGATGCGGCTCATCAGTATTTTAGTGTATTTGATGAGATGATAATTTCTCAAAAAGCAGATTTTAAATTTGTCAGCAGAAATAGGAGACCGCCAATGGATGAAGTGAATTGTCTGCTTTCATTTATTTATACTCTTCTAATGCAGGATGTGCAGTCTGCATTAGAAAGTGTCGGATTAGATTCTTATGTCGGTTTTTTGCACCGAGACAGGCCCGGAAGACCCAGCTTGGCTCTTGATATGATGGAGGAATTCAGACCAATAATTGCAGATAGATTAGCGTTATCCTTGATAAACTTAGAGCAAGTAAATATAAAAGGGTTTAAGAGATTAGAGTCAGGCGGTGTCTTGATGAATGATGATACACGAAAAGAACTTTTAATTGCTTATCAAAAAAGAAAACAGGATGAAATTATCCATCCGTTTATAAATGAAAAAATTCAAATTGGTTTGGTCTTTTATGTTCAAGCACTTCTGCTTGCAAGATATATAAGAAAGGACATTGATGGTTATCCTGTATTCATTTGGAGGTGATATGTTAGTGCTGATAAGTTATGACATAATGACTTCTGATAAGGGTGGTGCAAGAAGATTGAGAAGGATTGCAAAACACTGCTTAAATTATGGTCAAAGAGTTCAATATTCGGTTTTTGAGTGTGAAATTGATCCCGCTCAATGGGTAATGTTGAAAGCTAATTTGATAAAGGAAATGAATGAAGAAAAAGACAGTTTACGGTTTTATTACCTTGGTTCAAATTGGAAGAGACGGGTTGAACATATTGGAAATAAAAAAGCAATTGATCTGGACGAGGCATTATTGATTTGAATGCGAACTATAAGAGAACATCTTTTCTCGACATCTTCGCAGTTACTCTTATATAAGTATAAAGAGTTAAAAATTATAAAGTTTAGAGATTGTTCATTGACATATAAGAAATATCTTCGCAAAAATGTTGTATTAAATAGCGTTGTGCATATAATATAAAATATTATCAGTCGCTCCCCGCGTGGGAGCGTGGATTGAAACGCATAAAATAGTAAGTAGGGAGTTTTTGGATGAGTCGCTCCCCGCGTGGGAGCGTGGATTGAAACTTCATCCTTCCTCTGCACTTGATACACTTTGTATGTCGCTCCCCGCGTGGGAGCGTGGATTGAAACAAGCATATTGTTGTAAAATTTTAGCAAGGAGAAGGTCGCTCCCCGCGTGGGAGCGTGGATTGAAACGAAAGAGGAAATGAAAGTCGGGGAAAATTATAAAGTCGCTCCCCGCGTGGGAGCGTGGATTGAAACAGGGAAAAACTTCTCAGGCTTTAACTCGTATGTGTCGCTCCCCGCGTGGGAGCGTGGATTGAAACGATATCAGAGGAAAACAGAAAGACACAGTCTTTGTCGCTCCCCGCGTGGGAGCGTGGATTGAAACAGCACCGTGAAAATAATAATAGAGATCTATAATACGTCGCTCCCCGCGTGGGAGCGTGGATTGAAACAGTATCCTATATCCACAAACCCTACATTTAATAAGTCGCTCCCCGCGTGGGAGCGTGGATTGAAACAATAGCAGAATATTATCACTATCCATACAATCTGCGTCGCTCCCCGCGTGGGAGCGTGGATTGAAACAACTTTACATAATACATATTATCATACCATTGATGTCGCTCCCCGCGTGGGAGCGTGGATTGAAACACTCTAATTCTTCCTGACTATA
>CAZMBH010000035.1:0-10032 GCA_964564535.1 uncultured Gammaproteobacteria bacterium | reverse complement strand
GACTCTGGATTATTATGTTGTTCAAAATAAACTAAATGATGAATCTCATATCTTTTTGTAAATTCATCAACTTTTTTATTTTTATGTTCCCATACTCGCTTTACTAGATTGTTTGTTATCCCAACGTAGAGAGTTCCGTTTTTTTGAGAAGATAAAATATAAACACAATATGTTTTATCAAACATATAAGGTGATTATAGACTGGATCCCCGTCTTCACGGGGATGACACAGAATATAAATTAAGACTTGTGAGCATACTCAACGATTTTTTTCTTTCTTTCCTCTATGGTCAGGGAGCTGGAAATCCCAGGTCCGTTAATACAGCCTTCCTGACAGAAAAGGATATCGACTAACTGAATTTTAGGATTATTTTTAAATTCAGTCAAAGCCGCTTCGCAATTTTTATATCCGGAAACAATTCTTACTGCATCAGAACCTAAAATATTTTTAATTCCGCTAGAATCCGTCAATCCTCCATCAGTCGGATACATTCGGGTTGAAGATTCGGAAAGATCAAACTGATCAGAAATTGGTAATGTTTGATCAATATTTATTTTGTTAAAAACCTCCTCAAGTTCTTTATAAGTTAAAACGAGAATGTTTAGTTCCGGATAATCTTGAGAAGCCTCAAGTTTTTTGACGATGCAAGGACCAATAAAAACCGGCTGAAATCCCGGATATTTTTCTTTGACGATTTTTGCGGTGGCCACCATAGGAGAATCAACATTTAAAGCAAGATACTTAATAAATTCCGGATATCTGGTTCGAACAAAACGGACAAAACTAGCACAAGGGCTGGTGATAACTCTAGCTTGAGGATTTTTTTTGAAAAATTCAACTAACTGTCTATTGGTTTCTTTGGCCCCGACCGAAACTTCAACAACTTTTTCAAAACCAATGTTTTTTAATTGTGATACGATTTTTTTACTGTCATACATGATCGGAAAAGAAGGAGCGAGCATGGCAACGAGTTTAGACTTTCTTTTTAACAAGTCGATAAGTCTGTCAGAGTCGGTCATATAATATTTTATTAATTCCCAAAAACACCAGTCCTCCCATTATTCCGGTTGCCAGTTGAAACACTCCCATGGCCGTTAAAAATATTTCTGGAACTAAATTAAATTTAAAATAAATTAATGCGGTGACGAAAAGAATTATAGTTTTGAAAATTACGCTAAGAGTTATTGAAAAAGGAAGAGACAGTTTTTCTCTTAAATAAATAATTGACTTAATTAAGGCAAAGTTCCCAAGCCAGATAAAAGGTAAAAAATAAACTAAAAAAATTGTAAATTTACCGAAAACCAATCCGTTTAAAACTGTGGCTATACTTGGTAAAACAGCCATAAATAAATGATTTTTATTGTCAACAAATTTTACTCCGGAAATTAGCAGACAGTTAACAAGAGTTCCGGTCAGTAATTGCGGTCCGCTGATTAAAAAAGGAATTAAAAAAGCGAGACTAAAAATGATGTTTTGATAAATGGTCAATGAACTAACACTAATCGTTGTTGATTCCTTATCCATGTGTATAATGTCTATTATACATTCAAAATTATTATGAAAGCTTTTGATTTTTCATTACCGGACCAAAATGGAGAAATGCATAAACTTTCCGATTACCGCGGCCAGATTGTCGTTTTATATTTTTATCCTAAGGATGACACCCCAGGTTGCACGGTGGAGGCTTGCAGCTTTCGTGATAACCAGGAAAAATATAAAGAAAACGGAATTGTAATTCTGGGTGTTTCAAAAGATACAGTTCTTTCCCATAAAAAATTTGCTCAGAAACACAACTTACGGTTTACGATCTTTTCTGATGTTGAAAAAAAAGTTATTAAAAAATATAAAGCTTGGGGCGAAAAAAAATTCATGGGAAAAACATATGATGGAGTACTAAGAAAGACATATTTAATCGACAAAAGAGGCAATATTTTCAAGGTTTATGAAAAGGTCAATCCGTTGACTCACGCCGGGGAAATACTAAATGACGTTAGTACATTGCCTGAATAGTATAGTCCCCATTGGACTTAAGAATAAATGCCTTTTGCGGATAAATAGGCAAAGTTAAGGCGATTTTTTCTTTTGGAATAAGAGTTTTACCGTTATACGTAGGAATATCCTTGTAACTTTTTCCATAAATATAAACCCTATTTTCGTTAAAGTAGTACTGAGCGGTAAAGAAATCCAAGTCATCAGTGTATATAAAATCATTTTTACCCGCAATTATTTGGATTTCTCTTAAGGTCTTTCTTAAATCGGCTTTTCTACGGTATTCTATCTGTAATTTTTGATAATTAAAGGTGAGAGTCATTAAAACAATAATCAAAACAACCCGTAAATAAACATTTATTTTTTCTAAAACAAAAATAGTTAACAATAAAAAGCCGACAGTTGCAAAGATTAAATAGCGGGGAAAATATAGCGGTTTAATAAACGAAATTAATCCAACTACTGCGGCAATGCCGATTCCCCAAATAAACAATAATTGATAATTAAGTTTCTCCTTATGGGAGAACTTCTTAACATATAAAAATATACCAGCGGCGGTAATACCAGAAAGTAATATAGAAGAATAGGTAAGATTTTGAATGATTGCCTGGACAAACGTATTTCCATAGAAAGAATATTCATTGCCTGTATATATGACACCTAATAGTCCAAAAATATCTTTGAATTGAGGCTTTGAAATCCAAAATGAATTAGGAAAACCATTCTGGGTTAAAAAATAAACAAACCAGGGCAAGAACGCAAATAAAGAAATATAAATAGCGCTCTTTTTAAAATTTTCAACCCTTTTTTTGTTTATTATCAAAAAGAATAACTGACTGAAAATAACCAGAAGCATGTAATATTGAGTAAAAAGTCCGGCAATCGCCGAAAATATGTAAAGACGGTAATTTTTCTTGAAAAAAGCATAGTAGGAAAGACTGGCAAAAAAGGCGAACATTGTATACATTCTTGCCTCAAAAGCGTAGTACAAAAGCAAAGGATTTATGATAAAAAAAATCAGGTAGAAAAAAGATTTTTTGAGTTTAATTTTGAAAATGTCATTTAAAAACAAAAAGGCTACATAGATAGTTGCCCAAAAAAAGACCAGCGATAAACTTCTTAAGGCAATTTCCGTACTTCCGAAAACCTTCATCCAATAGTGCAAAACTAAATAATATAAAGGTGGACTAAAGTCTTTGGCGGTTGATTGAATTATTTCTAAAAGGCTTTTTTTAGCCATGAAATAGGAAAATGCCTCATCTCTCCAAAAAGATTGGGTAAAAAGGAGAAGTGGAGTTTTGGTGAATATCCAAGTTAACATAATTAAGTTTATCAAGTTATAAAGTTCATCAAGTTCATCAAGAAAGTTGCTTGATAAACTTGACAAACTTGCAACTTGACGAACTCTTTAGACTTTTTCAGTTACTTTATATTTTAACTTTTTTCCAAGCAGTATTCTAGTATGAGCATCAAGGGCGGGAAGCGAAGAAAAGAAAAAGGAAACAACCGGCAGTAAATACCATTGGACTATTAGTAAAGGCAAACTTGAAAACTTAGTTTTCATATTCACTTTTTGTCTAAGTTTGATATCTAAATAAATATACAAAATCAACATGCCAGATGACAAGGTTAATATTAAGGCGGAGAGCTTAGGTAACAGCAGACCGAGGACGGTTTTTTTGAACGAAGGATTGATCAGGGGAGGGATGGAAGCGCTGATTGTCAAAATAAAAAAGGACACCGGCCAGAAGAGATGAGTCTCGGTAATAAAAATAATTTTTTTAATTTTCTGCCAAAAATCAATATGAGGAGTTAAAAAAAACTTTTTTAAAACGTAACCGACATCGCTCACCCCCCATGCCCAACGTTTTTCCTGTTCATAGCGGTTAGCCAATGTTTTCATTGTTCCGCCTGAAAAAACTGCATCGCCATTAACGATTGTAAAAAGGGGAATGGTTTTTACTTTTTCCCCAAATGTAAAAAACGCCTGGAAAAAAATATGCCAGTCCTCAGGGATAATATCAATATCCCAAAAGTTTATTTTTTTAAGAAGCCAAAGATTGGTTGAATAAGTTGAAACCTGGATTAAGTTTTCTTTTTGTGATAAAAAAGCCAATCTTAAAATGGAAGACAGAGTAGCTTGCATCCGGACAAAAAACGGCAACTGCCAAAAGTTGTTATAAAGCAGGACGGGGGCCCAGTAAAAGTGGAATATGCGATCCTTATCCCTCAGATATTCAAAACTTAAATAAGAAAAATAGTTTTTCGGCAGTTTGCTGTCGGCATCACAGATTGTGATCAGAACGTTTTTCCGGTCAAAGTTATTTTCCATAACAAAATTGTCAACAATTTTTGCGGCAAACGTCTGATTACTGGCTTTTCCAGGTTCCTCATTTTCAACTAATGGATGATAACAAGTAATAATTTTTTTAAAATATTTTTTGAATTCTTTGCTGATTGATTGATTTTTTTCTATCGATTCATTCTCTCTTTTTTCAAATGCTAAAACAAGGTAGAGATTATTTTTATTTGGATAATCATTTTCTACTAAAGCTTGAACTGTTTCTTTCAGTTTATAAAGCGGTTCTTTATAGTTTGGAATGATAATAAAATGTTTTAAAAGAGCATTTGTTTTTCTTGGAAGTTTTTTAAAATATTTTATTTGATTATGAAAAATAATTTCATTGTAGGAAACCACGCAGGAGTAAGCGGTAGATAATGACTTGGAGAAAAAATAAAGATCAAAGGCAATTATGAAATAGGCAACTATGGCAGGATGGAAAGGAGAGAGCCACAACGGTAGAGTAATCAAAAACCATGAGGCAATTGGTACGATAATTTCCAGCAATCTTTGAAAAAATCTTGTCTGGATAAGTTGTTCAGCCATGGTGTATATTATACATCAGTTTATTATTGCCACGCCTCACAGATGATTTTGAATGGGCAGAAGTCACAGTGCATTCCTGGATTAGCAACGAAAATGTTCTGTCTGATTTCTTCGATCATATTAATTATTCCATCTTTAGTTTCTGCCAAATCTTCCTCGGTTTTTTTCAAAGTGATTTTTTCAGGTGCCTGAAGATAATAAAAGGTCAAATTAATTTCTGAAAGTTTTTTGTTAAGAAAATTTTTGTCTTGTGCGGCGAGTGAATATATTATTAACTGTAAGCTTTTTGCTAATTCTTTCTCGATCGGTTTTTTTCCGGTTTTGTAATCAATAATCTCTATTTCATTTTTGTTGAATTGATCAATTCGGTCGATCTTTCCTGTTAAAAAAATATCATCAGCGATTTTTATTTTAAATAATTTTTCCAAACCAATAATTTTTAAATCCCTGGAATGAAATTTATCAAAATAATTTTTCAATATTTTTTCGCCTTCTCTTTTCATTCGTTCCCCATGTGCTTTTGAAGAATATCCAACAGGAATCCAATCTTGCTTATAAATCTCTAATAATCTTTTTTTATCTATTTTTTTATCAAGTAAAAACTTACTATAAAAATCCTGAAGCGTTTTGTGAATTGTACTTCCAAAAGATTCCGCTGCAGTTGACGTCGTGGGAATCTTTAATACATATTGATATTTGTATTGAAGAGGGCAGGTCTTATAGGAGTTCAGTTGGGAATAAGAGAAATTAGTGGTTGGGGGATAGGGGCTAGGGACTAGAGAATGGTCAATATGTTTTCTTTCTTTAAAATCAAATATTGTGAGTTGGGATTTTTGTTCTTTTTTAATCTCTAATTGTTTGTTAATAATTTTTTCATGAATCGTTTCAATGACAAATCGTGAGATTTTTCTCTGCCTTTTTCCTTCACCGTAAAATTTTGAAGAAGATAAAAATAATTGATCTTCAGCCCGTGTTAATCCTACATAAAAAAGCCGCCGCTCTTCCTGGATATGATAGTCTCCGGCAGGAAGTATTTCTTTAATCAATCTTTCTGGAATACTGATCGTTTCTTTTTTGTGCCGGGTGGGAAAACGCTCTTCGGTTAAATTAACCAGGAAAACCACCGGGAATTCCAATCCTTTTGCCGAATGAACGGTTAAGATATTGACTGCGTTTAATGACGAAGTATCGGTTTTTGCAAGGATTGGGGATTCGCCCATTTCGATGCTCATATTGATATAGTCGACAACGGCAAAAACAGAGGCGTCTTCATGTTCCGACTCAAACATCTTTAATTTATTAAAGAAATTAGAGATATTTATGGCAGTTTTTTCTTCCGACTCGGTTTTAAAATTCGTTAAAGTCAACAATAATCCCGAGTCTTCCAAAAAGTAGTAGAGAATTTGTCCGGCAGTATTTGTTTTTAATAATCCTAAATGTTTAATTATCATCTGATAAATTTTTAACAATTTTTGTTTTGTTTCCGATTTTAACAACGGCAGATATTTCTTATAAATTTCATATTCACTTCGATCAATGAGATAAATTTCCATTGCGTTAAAGAGTGATTGATTAATTTTTTTAGAGAAAGAAAGGAGTAAAGAAACATCCTTTTTATCGACACTATATATATTCATATATAGCAGACGAAATAAAGAAGGTGAATCTTCTAAGTCATAAAGTATTTTTAGATAGGCGATCAGGTCTTTAACTTCCGGTTGTTTATAAAGTGTTCCCGGTCCCAAGAACTGGAAGGGAATTCCCGCCCGGGACAGCGATCTGATAAATGGCTCGGAATGATTATTGGCCCGGGAAAGAATAGCGAAATCAGAATATTTATATGTCTTTGAAAGTTTGATTATCTCGCTCACGACTTGATCAGATTCTTCTTCGATATTTTCGGCCAAATAAAAATTAATTGCTTCCTTGTGATCAGGTTTGTTGGCTACTAAATTTTTTGAAATCCTAAGCTTAAATTCTAAAGTATCAGGATCGTTGTTTTTGATGAGTTTGTAAGCGGCATCAAGAATTGTTTGATTAGAACGGTAATTTTTTTTCAAAGTTATTTGTTTGGTTTTTTTATAGTCTTTCATGAAGTTAATGATGTTAGATACTGAAGCGCCTCTAAATTTATAGATTGCTTGGGAGTCGTCGCCAACCACCGTTAAGTGAGGATTATTTTTATTTGGACAAAGAAGTCGGACTAATTGATACTGGGAAATATTGGTATCCTGAAATTCATCAACTAAAACAAAAGGATATTGTTGCTGATAACGTTTTAAGATATTAGAACGCTTTTGAAATAATTGAAGCACGTAATATACCAGATCGGCAAAATCCATCAGTCCTTCCTTAATTTTTAATTTCTGATACTTCTGGTAAGCAATCGCCAACTCATGATATTTTTGTCTTTCTATTAATTCGTCCTCTTCTATTTGATTTTTGTCCGCCAGCTGGCGGATTGATTTTTGATTTTGAGAGAATCGAATGTATTCCTCCGGCGAAACGTTCTCATCCCTTAATCTGGAAAAATGTTGTAGTAGTGCCTCGAGAAATTTATTTGGATTACCTAACGGTCTGAAATATTTGAGTTCAAAGAGGAAAAGATTTTTCTTTAAAAAAATAATTGTTTCCGCTTCGGTCATTAACCGGTAGCTAGGTGACAATCCTATCTGATAACCGTTCTCCTTCAGTATCTGTTCGGCAAAAGCGTGAAAGGTCGAAATATTCATTTGAAAGTAACCGTAGGGCATAGCTTTATCAACACGCTCTTCCATTTCGGAAGCGGCTTTTTCAGTAAATGTTAAGGCTAGAATCTGCTCCGGTTTAGCCAATTTCTTTTTGACCAGGTATTTTATTTTTTCAACGATCACTGAAGTTTTTCCGGTGCCAGCTCCGGCAATAATCAGCAGGGGACCCTTATTATATTTCACCGCCTGTTGTTGTTCCTTGTTTAACGCATACTCGCTCATGTCAAACATTCTATCAAAATAATTTATATTGAGTGACATGTATAATGTAGCTATTAAAACTTAGTATTTGCAAAAAAGATGATTAATAATAACTTTGATGGTTTATTAAGAGGACCAACAATAATTCGTAGTATAAGAAACGATATTTTGATTAACAATCAGGGTACTCCTATTTTAAAAAGAGTAGCTAAAATTTTAGAAAAGGAAAAATATTCACTATCTCCAAAGCAGAGAAAAATACTTGATCAATCGGCTGCTTCTTTTGATGAACATAGAAAAGCTTGTTTAGAAGCAAAGAAAATTGAAGAAATTGAATTAAAAAAAATACTTGCTAAAACTTTTCAATGCGGAGTTGAAGATATTGTTGAGATTAAATTTCATGAGACATCCCTAACTGCCAGCCTAGGTCATTCTGCCTTTCAAGTTGAGTGGCAAAAGACTTGTGATGAAGATGGGGTAAAAGTTTCCGAAGTTTTGCCAGCAGCAGGTTTGACTTCGGAAAGATTAAATATCCGTACAGCGAATGGTGTGCTCCCAATATCTATTGAAGATTTTGCTTTGAAAAAAAACGGAGAGATTGCAGAACATGAAAACCTTCACATCCAATATCGTTATTTACATCCTCAAGAGGAATCTAATAATAAATTAACTGCTTTAGAATACAGATCTCAATTAAGCGAAAGATCAAGAACATTAAGTGAAAAAGGCGATCAAGAAGGTTTTATAAATTTAGTAAGAGAAGTTACAGGAGATCAGTTATTGCTTTATCTAAACGAATTAAGTTCTGCTGCTTTAGAAAAAGAGGTAAATATTTTATCTCAAGCTTTTGGTGAAAACAATCATCTCTATAATGTTGTTTTTAGAAAAAAGATACAAGCAATTAAATAGTCTTTGCCGATAGATATTAAAGAACGATTGTTTTGGGAAAAAATAATATTTGAAGAAATAAAAAAAACTGAATCAAAAGCAAAGTATATTGATGAAGAATATAGAAAGCTTGCAAAAACAGATATTAATGGAAAAGAATTGGCTTCAATAGTAGAGTTTTTGACTCCTGATCAGGGTTTTTTAATTAGAGCATTTGTTGGTGATAATAAACCCACAATAACAAGTATAAAACAATGGAAAAAAGAATATGAACAGCCTATTAATAATAAAAAAGATCAAGTATCTTTTTATTCAAATTTTTTAATGGAGACTGCTCTTATCTCAGATGAAGAGTATGATCCAATAAAAAAATCTATTAACAAAACAATATCTGACAAACGTGAGAAAGTTATGTCTGGGATTTTCCCAATGTTATTAAAAGAAAAAGAAGGAAATTCTGCAGATAGTAATTGGTTAAATGATTTGGAAGTCCAAGTACAAAATATGAAAAAAATATTTTTAGCGAGAACTTTGCGACTTCAATCACTTTTTGACAGTGGATTTTTAGATAATCCAGAGATTATTAAAGATAAGAACACAATAATCCAAGAAGTTATTAAAAGGTCATCTGATTTTAATTATCATTTCTTACAGTTTATTTCCGAAGCGATAGGATTTAGAGCTAGTGGATATCCAATAGCTGAAGAATATATGAAAGATAGACAGACATTATTAATACGATCTTTAAATCTTGATGATACAGCTGAAGATTTGGTTGAAGCTCTTAGTAATAAAGAGTCACCTGATTATGATGCTTTATTTTCTAAAGACTATAAAAAAAGTCATTTCAAGAAAGAACGAATAAGAAAGCGTTATTTTAATCTTGGTTTAGAAGATAATCCTGGTCAATCACCACTAGAAGATGAGACAGTTTTGTTGTTTCAAAAGATTATGAACAACAGTCCTACAAGTGAAAACCTAATATTCCGAACAGATACAAAACAATTTCAACGGTTATGTTCATCCTGTATAAGAGTTTTGCTGTGGTCAAATGAATCAGGAAAACCACTTATGGATTTTGGCGCTATAAGAATGTTTATATACAATATGTATAAAAGCAGAACTTTACCAACGGAGTACGATAGTTTAGTCAAAGATGGGTCTCTGGGAATAAATCCAGACTTGGAGATAAGCGTACAAGCAATTTAAATAGATTAAAATAGACCTTTTTTATTTAAGAAAAGGAAATGTTTTTATCATCCCTCAGTATTTTCTAATCCAATGATGAGCATGAAACCGAGTTTTAAAAATCAACA
>CAZMBH010000034.1:0-10179 GCA_964564535.1 uncultured Gammaproteobacteria bacterium | reverse complement strand
CAGGGGTATGACATTTTCACGTGGTTAACTATGACATTATCAAATGGGTGTAATAGAAATACCATTTGACTTTACTTATAGCGTTTTGTATGATATATTAGTTTTTTTACTCCCCGTCATGTGTACTGGGGTTTTTGTTGTTAATAAAATATTAATTCAATCTACCGGATGAACAAAACTAATAAAGCAAGTATTTTACCCCACAAAAGTTTGTTCCTCGGAAAAAGAGATGAACTGCTTGAAAAGTTTAATTTAATCGAGGTCCAAAAGAATTCTTGGGCTGAATTTACCGATGTAAGATTAAAAGAAATTTTTAATGAATTCTTTCCAATTGACGATTATACGAAAAAGAAGTTTACCATTTATTTTGAAGATCTTTATTTTGGTGAACCACGATACGACATAAACTTATGTTATAAAAAGAAGCTTACCTACGATGCGCCTGTATATCTCAAGTTAAGATTAGTTAATAAAAAAACCAATAGCGAAAAAAAGCAAGATATCTACTTCTTCAATCTTCCCAAAATGACTGATCGCGGTACTTTTATTATCAACGGTATTGAAAGAGCGATTATAAACCAGATTGTCCGTTCACCAGGAGTATATTTTACCGCTGAAATTGATAAAACAACCGGATTAACTCTATATAACGCTGAAATAAGACCATATATTGGAGCATGGCTTGATATGACAATCAATAAAAACGGATTGATTGAAATGAAAATTAACAAAAAAAGAAAGTTTTTATCAACCGTATTTCTTAAAGTATTCGAAAATGATACTGAAGCTGACATTATTAACTATTTTTCAGATATCGACCGAAGTTTGGTTGAAAAATATCTTATCCCAACCTTGAAAAAGGATCAAACAAAAAATAAAGACGAGGCAGTTTTGGAGATTTATAGAAAGATCCGACCAGGCGAACCTCTAATTTTGGAAAATGCTTACGAAACAATCAATAATCTTCTTTTTAATCAGAAAAGGTATTCTTTAGCTGACGTTGGCCGGTATAAAATAAATAAAAAACTCGGGTTAAATATAGAAATAAAAAAAGAGAACCGTTTATTAACTAAAGAAGATATTATCGCTTCGATTAAATATCTTCTTAACTTAACTCAAAATAAAGGAGAGTTTGATGATATTGATCATTTAGGTAACCGAAGACTCCGAACTGTTGGAGAATTAATAAGTCTTTACGGAATCAGAGTTGGAATGGTTAGGGTAGAAAGGGAAATCAAAGAAAGAATGAGTTTAATTTCCGGAGAAGAATTGAACGTTATCCCAAGTCAGGTAGTTAATTCAAAACCATTGATTGTTGCAATTAATTCATTTTATAGAACCAGTCAATTGTCAACCATCGTTGATCAAACCAATCCATTGTCAGAACTTGACAATCTAAGAAGGATTACAGTCGGAGGACCGGGTGGAATTGAAAAAGAAAGAGCATCATTTTCAATCCGTGATATTTCCTCATCTCAATACGGAAGAATTTGTCCGATCAGAAGTCCTGAAGGACCAAATATCGGTGTTGTTACTTATATGGCTCTTTATGCGAAAGTCAATAAATTTGGTTTTCTGGAAACTCCTTACAAAAAATTAATTAAGGAAAAAAGCGGTGATAAAACAAAGATAAAAATTTCCGATGAAATTGTTTATTTACAAGCCGATGATGAAGAAAAATATTTCATCACTTCAGGGGACGTCAATGTTGATGAAAAAGGTTATTTGACTGATCAAATGGTCACATCTCGACATGAGGGTGATCTTATTGAGGTACTAGTTGAAAAAGTTGATTTAATAGATGTTTCTCCCCGTCAAGTACTAGGCGCATCAGCTTCACTCATTCCTTTCCTTCAAAACGATGATGCTTCCCGAGCTTTAATGGGTTCACACATGCAATGTCAAGCCGTACCTTTGATAAATTCTGAAGCACCAATTGTTGGAACGGGACTTGAAGAAAAAGTTAGCATTGCTCTCGGAAGAACTATTAAAGCATCAGAAGACGGAGTTGTAAAGTATGTTGACGGACAAAAGATAGTCTATAAGGGAAAAAGTGGTAAGACCTATGAATATAAACTGGAAAGATTTACCCGCACTAATAAAAACGTTTCTTTTGACCAAAGACCAAAAGTTAGCCGTGACCAAAAAATTAAAAAGGGAGACATTATTATTGACGGTCCTTCAACAGATCGAGGCCGTTTAGCCTTAGGAAAGAATTTATTAGTCGCTTATTCATCTTTGAACGGTTTGGGTTATGAAGACGGTTTTGTCATTTCTGACAGATTGGTCAAAGAAGATGTTTTGAGCTCAATTACGATGGAAGAGTTTATTGCCGATGTTATCGACACTAAACTTGGACCGGAAGAGCTTACCCGTGATATCCCAAATGTCCGTGAGGAAATTCTTCAAAATCTTGACAAAGAAGGACTTGTTACCATTGGAACAGAAGTAAAAGGCGGAGATGTGTTAGTCGGTAAAGTTGCCCCAAAAGGTGAAAAAGAACTGACAGCTGAAGAAAGATTACTCCGGGCAATATTCGGAGAAAAAGCTAAAGACATTAAAGATACCTCACTTCGAATGCCTTACGGCAAAAGAGGTTCAGTTGTCAACATTGAAACTATTAATGGTAAAAAGGATCCAAATGAACTTGAACCAAGTGTTTTGCAAAGAATCATTGTTAACACAGCTCAGTTGAGAAAGATAACTGTTGGAGATAAGTTAGCCGGACGACACGGAAATAAAGGTGTTATTTCAAAAATATTACCTTCATGGGATATGCCTTATCTTGAAGACGGAACACCGGTTGATGTAATTTTATCTCCTCTTTCAATTCTTTCCCGTATGAACTTAGGTCAGCTATTTGAAAACTTAATGGGCGTAATTGCAAAACATACCAGCACGGATATCTCTATTCCTGTTTTTGAAAAAATTAAGGAAGATTTTATTACAAATGAACTTAAAAAATCCGGACTACCTATTGATAACAAAGTCACTTTATACGATGGTCAAACAGGTTTACCATACGAAAGAAAGGCATTGGTTGGAACAAGCTATATCATCAAATTGATCCACATGATTGAAGATAAGTTCCATGCCCGATCAGTCGGACCTTATTCTCTAGTTACTCAACAGCCTTTGGGAGGAAAATCACAGTTAGGTGGACAAAGATTTGGAGAAATGGAAGTCTGGGCTCTTGAATCGCATCGAGTTCCCTACACTTTGCAAGAGTTATTAACAATCAAAAGTGACGATGTCCGTGGCCGAACTAAAGCTTTTGAATCAATAATTAAGGGTATTGACATTCCACAATCATCAGTCCCAGAATCATTTCATGTGCTTGTCAAAGAATTAAATGCCTTGGGCTTATCAATTGATTACGCTAAATAATTATGGAAGATATTAATACAGTTGATTTTTCCGGATTAAGAATTACTTTCGCCTCTCCAGAAACGATCATTAAATGGTCTCATGGAGAAGTTGTTAAGCCGGAAACCATTAACTACCGTACCTTCCGAGCGGAAAAAGACGGTCTTTTTGATGAAAGGATTTTTGGCCCGACAAAAGACTATGAATGTTACTGTGGTAAATACAAAAGAATGCGTTATAAGGGAATCGTCTGTGACCGCTGTGGTGTTGAAATTACAACTTCTGCAGTCCGAAGAGAACGAATGGGTCATATAAAACTTGCCTCACCTATTGCTCATATTTGGTATTTCAAAGGAACATCATCAACTTTAAGTATTATTCTTGATGTTCCCCCACAAGCGCTGGAACGGATCATTTACTATGCTCTGTATTTAGTTAAAGAAGTTGATAAAGAAAATCAGAAAAAAACTTTAAAAACCATTGATCAATTGCAAAAAGACGAATTAAAAAAGATTGAAGATGATTTTGTTAAAAAGGAAGAAGAAATTAATGTTAACTTTGAGAAACAATATCAACTTCTTGAGAAAAAAATCGCACATCGCGAACAATGGGAAATTGCCAAACAGGAAGTTGAATTTAAAAAACGCGAGCAACTAAAGTTATTGTCAAATGAACAGACCGACACAAAGACTAAAAAGTCAGCTTATTTTGAAAGAGTTGCGAAGATTGCCCGTTCAATAAGACCATTTGATGTAATTGAAGAAGATGACTATCTATTTTTTAAGGAAAACAATGTTTCTGACTTTTTAAGCGTCGGAATGGGTTCGGAAGTTTTGTATGAAATCCTTTCAAATTTTGACCTTGCAAAACAGTACGCTCACTCACTGGAATTATTAAATGAAACTAAGGGCGAAAAAAGAAATAAACTTCTAAAAAAAGCCCGAGTTCTTGAAGCTTTCATTAAAGCTAAGATCGATCCAAAATGGATTGTTCTCACGGTTTTACCCGTTATTCCTCCTGATCTCCGTCCGGTCGTTCAATTACCGGGAGGAAAATTCGCCACTTCTGATCTAAATGATTTTTACCGACGGGTTATTAATAGAAACAATCGATTAAAACAACTTATTGATCTCGGTGCTCCGGAAATTATCTTGAGGAACGAAAAAAGAATGCTTCAGGAGGCAGTTGATTCACTAATTGATTTACAAAAATCCCGAGGTAAAAGCCGTTCGACCGGATCAAACACTAAAGTCCAAAAATCCCTTTCTGATATTTTGCGGGGGAAACAGGGCAGGTTCCGACAAAATCTTCTTGGTAAGCGAGTTGATTATTCAGGACGTTCAACTATTGTTGTCGGTCCGGAATTAAAACTTAATCAATGCGGTCTCCCAAGAGAGATGGCTTTGGAATTATTCAAACCTTATCTTTTACATGAAATTATCATTAGAGGATTGGCTCCAAATATTAAAAGCGCCAAATTGTTCTTGGAAAAAAGGGACTCTGTTGTTTATGATATTCTGGAAGAGATCACAAAAGATCATCCAGTGTTGCTTAACCGAGCTCCAACTCTTCATAAGCTTTCAGTTTTGGGTTTTTATCCTGTTCTTACAGACGATAACGCAATAAAACTTCACCCTGCCGTTTGTTCCGGATATAATGCTGATTTTGATGGAGACGCTATGGGTGTATTTTTACCATTATCAAGCAAGGCAATTGAAGAAGTTAAGCAAAGAATGTTTCCTTACCACAATCTCTTGAAACCATCCGATGGTTCCCCTATCGTTCTTCCAAATAAAGAAATGGCTTTAGGTTGTTATTATTTAACAACAATTGACAGTCATTTAGATACAGAAAGCTTAGAAGACTTAAAGTTTTTCGCAACGGAAAACGAAGCGATGAGATTCCAGGCTGTTGGTAAAATTAAATTACGACAACCAATAAACGTTGGAGTTGGCGGAAAAATAATCAAGACAACTGTCGGTCGGATCATTTTTAACCAAGCCCTTCCACCTGAACTTCGATTTGTAAACGATGAAGTAAAGGCTTCCGACTTAAAGAATATTGTTGTTGCAGCCATGAAAATCTTTGAGAATGAAAAAGTCGGAGATTTAATTGACCGCCTTAAAGAAATCGGTTTCTGGGCTTCTACAATTGCGGGAGGTCTATCCTTATCAATCTTTGATTGTCAGATAATTCCGGAAAAAAGCAAAATTATTTCCGAAACTGAAAATGAGATTAAAAAAATTACAAAAAATTTCGAACAGGGGTTACTTACTTCTGAAGAAAAAAGACGCTATTCAAATAAGCTCTGGATTGACGTTACAGAAAAATTAGCTGACAAAACTTGGAATGCGCTCGATGAAGAAAATCCTGTAAAAATAATTATTAAATCAGGGGGAGCTAGAGCATCCAAAGAACAACTAAAACAATTGGCAGCTATGAAAGGTCTCGTCGTTGATCCGTTGGGAAAAATTATTGAAGTTCCAACCAAATCAAACTATCGTCAAGGTCTATCAATATTTGAATATGTTATATCAGCCCGGGGAGCTAGAAAAGGTTTAACCGATTCGGCTTTAAAAACAGCCGATGCCGGATACTTGACCCGCCGACTTGTTGATACCTCTCATGATATGATTGTCCGTGAAGAAGACTGTTTGGTTAAAGAAGGATTAACGGTTTCAACGGGAACAACTCGAGGAGACAAATTTAAGGAAAGAATTAGAAACCGCTTTATCCTTAATGACCTGGTGACTGAAAATAAAGAAACCATCCTAAAGGCTAATGAATTAATTGACGACGAAAAAATTGCCTTAATTGAAAAAAATAACATTACTAAAGTCACTGTCCGTTCACCTCTTTATTGTAGCTCCCCTTATGGAGTCTGCCAAAAATGTTATGGAACTGATCTTTCAACTAACAAAATAGTTGAAATCGGAGTTCCAGTTGGAGTAATGGCAGCTCAATCAATCGGAGAACCGGGAACCCAGTTAACAATGAGGGTCAGACACTTTGGAGGAATTGTTATTTCCGATGTTACTCAGGGACTTCCCCGGGTTGAGGAACTGTTTGAAACCCGAACACCAAAAATTGTCTCCCCAATCGCAGAAATTGCCGGAAAAGTTGCCATTGTTGAAGATACGGAAAAAGAAGTTTATGATATCACCATATCGGCTCTCAGCAAGGATTCAACTGTTCAGGAACAAAAATTTACGATTCCAAAAGCCCAAAAATTAAAGATTAAAGATGGTGATTTGATAAGCGTTGGAACAGCTATGTCTGAAGGTTATCTTGATATTGATGATATTTTAGCTATTAAAGGTTTGAGGTCAGCTCAAATTTATCTGTTAGATGAAATTCAAGATGTTTATGAATCCCAAGGAATTGCTATTCATGATAAACATTTTGAGGTTATTATCCGAAAAATGAGTGATAAAGTTATCATCGAAGACGAAGGCGACACTTCCCTTATAAAGGACGAGGTTGTTTCAAAAATTCGATTTGGAGAAGAAAATAAACGGGTTTTGTCAAAAGGAGAAAGGCCAGCCTCTGGCAAAGTTTCAATTCTTGGAATTACCAGGGCAGCCATTCACACTGACTCCTGGTTATCAGCCGCATCATTTGAACAAACAACCAGTGTTCTATCGTCTGCAGCTATCAAGGGCCAGACAGATTACTTGTTAGGACTGAAAGAAAATGTTATAATTGGCAGATTAATTCCGGTCACCAGTGAGCTAATTAGTAAATATTACGGTAAGTTTGCAAATCAATATGCCAACAATCAACCAACTGATAAAAAGGAAGAGAAAAAACAGGATTAAAAAATCCAAGTCGATTGCTTTGAAAATGAGTTTTAACTCATTAAAGAGGCGATATAACAAGACCAACAATCCATTAAAACGTGGTGTTTGTACTATTGTTAAAACCATGACGCCAAAAAAGCCTAACTCGGCTTTAAGAAAAGTGGCCAGGGTTAGACTTTCAAACAAAATGGAAGTGACTGCCTATATTCAGGGCGTTGGTCACAACTTAGCCGAACACTCGATCGTCTTAGTTAAAGGTGGAAGAGTTAAAGATTTGCCGGGAGTGAAATATCATATTGTCCGTGGTAAATTTGATGCGGCAGGAGTTGAAAAAAGAACCAGTTCAAGATCAAAATACGGAACAAAAAAACCACAAGTTAAAAGTGCTTAATTAATATGCCAAGACATAGTTACAAAAAAAGAGTATTCAGAAAAGATAAACTTTTTAACAGCCTTGAGGTGGCTAAATTAATCAATTATTTGATGATTAACGGTAAAAAATCGGTTGCCGAGGGACTTGTTTATAAAATGATTGAGGAATTAAAAAAGAGTTCAGAAGATCCTCTAAAATTGTTGCATCTTGCGATTGAGAATGTTTCCCCTATTCATGAAGTTAAACCCCGTCGTCTTGGAGGCGCTTCTTATTTAGTTCCAATTGAAGTCAGGAGAGAACGAAAACTTAAACTAGCATTGAACTGGATTATTGATGCCGCTAAAGCCAGAACCAATAAAGAGTTTCATACATTTGATCAAAAATTATTGGCTGAAATTATTGAAGCTTCCAAGAATCAGGGAGCCGCCGTCGCAAAGAAAGCTCAAACTGAAAAATTAGCAGATGCCAACAAAGCGTTCTCACATCTTAAGTGGTAAAGAAGTTTCAAGTTTGTCAAGTTTTTCAAGTTTATCAAGTTGTTTGATTTCTTGATGAACTTGATGAACTTTATAACTTTATAGCTTTTATTCATGGCTCAACAACCTGTTGTCACTAAAAATCGTAATGTTCCACTAGATAAAATTCGTAATATTGGCGTAATCGCCCATATTGACTCCGGGAAAACAACCACTAGTGAAAGATTCCTTTTTTATACCGGAAAAACTTACAAAATCGGTGACATTGACGATGGAGATACTCAACTAGATTGGATGCCTCAAGAGCGGGAACGAGGAATTACCATTGTTTCTGCCGCCACAACCACTTTTTGGAATAATAATAGAATTAACATTATCGATACTCCTGGCCACGTCGATTTTACAGCTGAGGTTGAACGTTCACTTCGTGTTCTTGATGGAGGTGTAGTCGTTTTTGATGCCGAAGAAGGAGTTCAGAGTCAGTCAGAAACTGTCTGGCGTCAAGCTGATAAATATAAAGTTCCACGAATTTGTTTTATTAATAAGATGGATAAGCTTGGAGCTGATTTTGAAGCAACCGTTGCCGAAATCAAAGATAGGCTCGGAGCTAATCCGATAATTATGACTGTTCCTATTGGGAAAGAGTCTGAATTTAAAGGAGTGATTGATCTTTTGACTTTGAAAGCTAAAATCTGGGATCAGGATCCTCAAGGTATCAAATATACCGTAACTGACGCGATTCCAGAAGATATTAAAGATAAAGTTACTAAGGCCCGCTCAAAAATGATTGAGCAGATAGCCGAGCATGATGACGCTCTTCTAAATAAATACTTAAATGGCGAAGAGATAACTGTTGACGAATTAAAAGCTACACTGAGAAAAGCAACGATCGCCTATAAGATCGTTCCAGTTTATTGTGGAACATCGCTAAGAAATAAAGCGGTTCAACCGGTTCTTGATGCAATTGTTGATTTCCTCCCCTCACCTCTTGATTTGAAAGATATTGTTGGAATTAATCCGCTGACAAAACTTGAAGAAAAACGGGCTTTAAACCAACAAGAGAAATTTACAGGGTTAGCTTTTAAAATTCAGCTTGATCCCCACGTTGGAAAGCTAACTTATGTCAGAATTTATTCCGGGGTTTTAGAATCCGGTTCTTATGTTTATAACGTCAATAGAAATAAGCAGGAAAGAGTTAGCCGGATCCTCCTTATGCATGCCAATTCCCGTGAAGAGATTGATAAGGCTTATTCCGGAGAAATTATCGCTGTGATCGGTCCGAAAGATACAAAAACCGGTGACACTTTATCAGATCAAAATAGCCCAATCATTCTTGAGCAGATAAATTTTCCGGAACCGGTAATTTCACTCGCGATTGAACCAACCACCAAAGCTGATCAAGAAAAGCTTTCTTATGCTTTGCAAAGATTAGCTGAAGAAGATCCGACTTTTAGAGTTAAAGTCAATCATGAAACCAATCAAACAATTATGTCCGGAATGGGAGAGCTTCATCTTGAAATTTTAGTTGACCGGATGAAGCGGGAGATGGGAATGAATGTTACGGTTGGTAAACCACAGGTCGCCTATAAAGAAACAATCACAAAAGCCGCCAATGATGTTGAAGTAAAATATATCAAACAAACAGGAGGTCATGGTCAGTATGGACACTGTGTTATCAACGTTGAGCCTTTGGCTAGAGGTGAAGGAATCAAATTCATTAATAAGATTAAAGGAGGAACAATTCCATCAGAGTTTATTCCATCGGTTGAAAAAGGAGTTATGGAAGCCACAGAAAAAGGAGTTTTATTGGGGTATCCTATCACCGATCTTCAGGTAACATTAGTCGATGGAAGCTATCACGACGTCGATTCTTCTGATATTGCTTTTAAAATTGCCGGATCAATGGCTCTTCATGATGCAGTAAAACAAGCTGGTCCAACACTCGTAGAACCAATCATGAAGTTGGAAGTCACGATCCCTGAAGCCTTTATGGGAGTTGCCATCGGTGATATTTCTTCAAAAAGAGGGAAAATACTTGGTACTGAAAAAAGAGCCCGCGCTGTTGTAATTAAAAGCCACGTACCTCTTTCCGAACTTTCCGGATATGCGACGATCATAAGATCTTTAACCGAAGGCCGGGGCGTCTTTTACATGGAACCATCTC
>CAZMBH010000033.1:0-10204 GCA_964564535.1 uncultured Gammaproteobacteria bacterium | reverse complement strand
CAAGGACATAATAATTCTTTGATAAGGAAAAAACACTTTTCCGTGATTAATTTTTCTTAAAAGTACATCTGCCAAAAATGAAAAAATAATTGCCACTAATCCGATAAACAAAAGGTCATTAACTCCAACTTTTTTAGCTATTAATAAACCACCACCAATAGTAATTATGCACGCCGGACACATAATAAAAAGCCTTTTAATTCAATTTAGTAACTTTTTAATATCTTGAAGGAGTTTATCAAATCTTGTCCATCCGCTTTCTGCGTTTAAATGTCCAGCCTTTGGGATAAAAGTAAGCTTAATTCCTAATTGTTTTGCTAATTCTTTACCATTTCCTAAGCTTACATACGGATCGTCATCTGAATGATAGACTGTGAATATTTTCGCTTTTTTAATAATTTCGGGCCAATTAAAAATAAAGTGAGTAAAAGCATAATCACTATCATAATATTTAATCGGCTTTACTCCAACTGGGGCAGAAACAAAAAAAGCAGCGTAAACGTTGTGATTTAATTGTTCAAGGACTTTCAATAAAAACATTCCTCCCAAACTGTGACCGACAAAAATAGTATCTTTATTTATATATTCTTTATATTGTTTTAATACTTTTAGCCAAGATTCTAAAGACTGACCAACAGGAGTTGGAAACCTAGGTATGATTATGTTATCCCCTTTTTCTTCTAATTCTTTTTTTAGCCAAGGGAACCAGTTTCCTTCAGGACTGCCTCCAGTTCCGTGGAAAATAAAAATATTTCTTTTCATATTTTCAATTTAAGTGTCGGGGAGAGGACTTGAACCTCCACAGTCTTGCGACCACTAGCCCCTCAAGCTAGCGCGTATACCATTTCGCCACCCCGACTATTCCTGGGACAAAACCGATGTATTCACTTTTAGAGGCACGCCGCGATGAATTTTATTATATCATTTACGCTTAATCGTGTAAACGTAGGGATAGTATAAGAACAATGCTGGAGGGTCGTCTTGGATGATTTTTTGAAACTCCTGATAAAAATTGCTTCTTTCGTCGATATTGATTGTTGACCTACCATCTTCAAGTAGCTTATCAATCTTAACGTTTTTATAGTTACTGATATTTCCCTCTTTTTGGGTCGAATGCCAAAAATAATACTGATCCGGATCTTTGGGAACTTTCCAGAAAACTAGCAGCAGATCAAATTTATCCGGACGATCGTAGGAAATCATATTGATGTCCACCTTTAAACCGGTTTTTTTTATTTCTCCCACTATGTTATCCGCCGCATCATAATAGTCATACGATGTTAACAGATTTAATTGAGCAGATTCTGAAGCAGTTATGGCATTTTTAATAATTTTTGTTGCCGTATCAATATCATAGGTGTTTGTTTTGAGATTTGAATTGTAAGCCCACAAAGTTGGAGGTATTGGTCCTCGGGCAACCTCACCAAAATCAGAAATATTCTGATAGTCGATCATCATGGCAAAGGCATCTTTAATATCCTTATTTTCAAAAAGTTTCTCCTGATTATTAAAAAATAAAGTTAATAACCGGGTATAATCGACTGACTTAACAATCTGACTGTTTTTCCAGTTTATAAAAGTATCGGCAACCGATTTTTTTGTTAAAGTCATTTTATTAATTTCTCCCTTTTTATATGCTGTTACTAGATCAGATTCATTATCATAAAACTTGTATTTAACGGTCAATAAATCCTTTGTGTTTGGAACAAGAGTCAATTCAATTAAATATCCGCTGGAAATTCTATATTTTCCCAGTTTGTAAAATCCAGCGATCCCGATCAAGGGAGACCTGATTAGAGGTTTATTTAAAAAGGTTGGAAAAATTCCCAACGGCTTGCTTAGATAAAAATCCAGAACATTCTTGTCAACTGACTTTATCTCTACATCAGTAAATTTATAATTTACGTCCTCGGTTGTAAATTTTTTATCATCATTCCAAAGCAGGTTATTTTTTAAATAAAAACGGTACTGCTTTCCCCCGTCCTTTACCTCCCAGGAATTTGCCAGAACCGGAATTATTTCCCCTTTTTCACTGATCGTTACTAAACCATTGGAAACTTTTGTCATTATTTCATCAGGGAGATTGGTAAAATCGTACCTACCGACCAATCCAATTACTTCCTGTTTATTGAAAATTAATTTTAAATATGGAGATACCGATAGAAACCCGATAAGACTGATAAAGCCGATAAAAAAACTCATCAAAATCAGCCGGGAATATTTTTTAATAAATTCCAACAGCAACCAATAATAATATCGGAAAGCTTTCTTGTTCATTTAACAAAAAGATTAATCAATGAAACCACCAAAAAAATAATGATAAAGATTGTCGTCAACCAAAGAATAATTTTTTCCATTCCCCGCCGCGTCTGGAACATTTCTCCGCCGCCGCCCCAGGCACTTCCTAAACCGGCACCTCTTCCTTGAATTAAAATAAATACAACGATTAAAACACTAAAAATGATATTGAGAACTAAAAGAAAATTCTTCATAATATTTTTTCTAAAAAATTAATAATGGTAGAAATCGAAAGAGAGGAAACAAATATATTGGCAGTAGAAGAAAATTTTATTTTTGTTAATTCTATTCCTAATATTTTTGCACCGGGAAAAACCCAATCTTTAATGTTAATTAGGTTAAATCGGTTTAATAAAAGATAAAAAATTACCGAATAAAATATTACTGAAATAAGTCCAAAAGTCAGGATGTTTAAAGGTAGGAGAACCATTTTGCTTACAGGTGCGACTAAATAAAAAACGGCGGCGATTATTAAAGCGACTTTCAGATAGATAATTGGGTCTGACTTAATAACAAAACCCTTGTTCCAAAGGGCAGTAAGGAATATTGCCACTCCGGAAAAAATTATCATTCTAAATATTTTCTTCATATCTATTTTAAATAAAGCGGAAGCGGAATACTTAATTTTTTTCGACTTGGGAGTCCCCGAAAAGGGGAGGGTTCCCACGGAGAAATAAAATTTAGTGTCCAGCTTCCAACTTCATATCATTATAACAAAAAGTCCTTACTTCTTAAAAACAGATGATATTTACGGGCAAAGCGGTGAGACTCGTCTCGGAGAAGTCTGACGAGATTTAAAACTTTACTATCATTTTTAAGGAATAGATTTGGAAACCCATCAACGCCCACAATCACTCTGTCAGGATTCTTAGCTATTCCAAGAAGCGGAATATCGGTTTTGTTATTTTCAAATATATTTAAAATGGCTTTAATTTGCGGTTGGCCGCCATCAATAATAATTAGATCGGGCCGTGGCCAATTTTGCCTTAGCCTTCTCTCCATAATCTCTTTTAACCTGTCAAAGTCTGATTTCAAACCGATTTTTTTAATTTTGAACCGACGATATTCTTTTTTATCAATTTGATTATTTTTCATAACGACCATTGATCCGACTGCCTGTTTCAACCCAAGATTACTTATATCGTATGTTTCTATCCTGTTTAATTTTTTTAGTGCCGGAAAATATTTATTTAAAATAAGTAGCATCTCTTTAATTTTATTTTCGTTGTTATTGACATAATATTCCGATTCTTCTTTTAAATGAAGTAACTTGTCAAAACGTAAAATTTTATTCCTTATAACTATTGCCTGTTCATACTGGTTATTTTTTTTATAAACATTTAATTGTTTGTTTAAATCATTAATAATTTTTTTTACGTTTCCTTTTAAAATCCAAATTACCTGATTAATATTTTTTCTGTATAGTTTTTTTTCTTTAATATCTTTTATTTCATTCGGACAAGGATTGCACAATCCGATTTTTGAATAGAAACAGGCTTTTCTACTGATATTTTTTTGGGTACAAAACGGAACAATTTTCCTGATATCGTTGATTATCTTTTCTACCATCTTCACCGACGAAAACGGACCAAAATATAAGGATGCATCAGAGGGTTTCCTGGTTATTAAAACTTTAGGAAATTCATCTTTGGATGTAATTTTAATATAAAGGGGGCTCTTATCATCTTTCCAAATTGAATTATACTTTGGCTGAAGCTCCCTGATCATTTTTGCCTCAAGCAGTAGGGCTTTAAATTCCGATTCAGCTGTAATTACTTCAATCTTGTTTGAACTGTTAATGATTAAATTTTCTTTATTATCTAATTTAGCATTTTCCAAATGTGATAAGACCCTTGCTTTTATGTTGACTGATTTGCCGATATAATTAATGGCATTATCCTTTTTAAAAATGTAGATTCCAATAGTGTTAGGAAGTTCGTTGATCCGACTTCTAGTGACCATGATGTTTTACTTTTACAATTAACCGGTAAATCAAGAATAAAATGGATAGACCAAAAATTAATGCTAAGAATCTGAATATCAAATTATAATAAGAGGGAATAATATTTATTTTTTGCTTCAAAAGCTGCTCGCTCATAACGTTTACTAACAGTTCCCCTTGTATTCTTTTGTTTTTGTTTTTTGCCGAGTATTCAAAAATAATTTCTTTTTTTTCAAAAGGAGCTAAAACGGGAATATTAAAGTCCTTTTTCTTTAAATTAATATTAATCGCCTTGAGTTCGACCGGAATTTGCCATAGATAACTGCTTCCATTATTCTTGATTACGAATTTTCCCTGATAAGATTTATTATCGGAAATGGTCGCCGGAAAATCTATATTCTCAATAATAATCTCCTTTCTTTCCAAAGGCTCTTCTATGACTGGTTTTATTAAAATATCACGGGAGTTTTCTAATTTATACATTCCTGCTGCCAGCGGATAGTCGGAGTTTTTTCCATGGATAACAAAGACAATATGATTTAAGTCAAAAGAGGAAAAATAATTAATTCCTGAAGTATTTTCCCAGGTAGGGTCAACGGCAACCCAGTTTTGATTTTTAGAATCAAAATATTCCGGCCAAGCATGCAAAATATCAGATGATAGAGAGATCGGCTGTAATCTTGGGTCCAAAGAAAATCCATAACCTTCTATTTCCCGGCTATATATCCCCTTTTCCCTAGCGATTCCGACAAACAAGTCGGTAAACTCAAGACAAACTGCCTGATCAGGACTAGATAAAACAGTATCCGCGCCTAACCGCTTATTTTGCGAATTAATCTTGTTGTAATTGTATTTTAACTTGTTTGTAACAAAGTAATATATATCTTCAGGATTGCTAACATTTTTTATAAGATCAACTTTGCTTATCTGCCAATATTTTTTTGCCGTTAGTAAATAATTTTTTTGCTGATCAATTAAGCTACGAAAATATGGGGCTGAATCGTCCCTTGTTTTTGCATAAACTTCAATCAAACTTTTGTAAACAATATTTTTTGTTTCTAGAGGTTTAAGAAAATATTTACCTAAATAATTACCGTCTTCATCTATCCTGACTGATTCCGGCATCGGATTTACGGACTCCATAAAAATCTTTTGACTGGCTGTCTCCGGTGGAAAAGCGATTTCCGTGAAAACCGGATATATTTGATCGTTTTTCAGATGATAGGTTAGTTCTGTTTTATAAGCCTGACTATCACCAAAAACTGCATAAATTGTTTTTGTTTTCGGATTATTCCAAATAATTTTATTTCCGGTAACTGAATCCGGTTTTGGTTTTGAGATAGAGATCTTTTTGTTAGTTGTTTCCGGTAGATTAACAATTACGTTATATGATTCATTTTGCGTATTTTCTATCACCGGTAGCACCACTTCCCAGACTTTTCCGTTAATTTTAAACAGATTAGCCTGGTCAAAGCTCAAAAAAAAAGTGTTGATCGAGTCCTTACCGATCGTTGGATTTGAAAATTCTAATTCAATTTTAGTTTTATCCTCGTCAGTGGTTACTTTTGGATTAATATAACCATTATCATCCGAGGTCTTTAGATTATTAATTGAAAAAGTGTTCGGAAAACTTATGGAGAATTTACTGACGTAAACTTCTGTTTTTAAATTTACAATTTTTATCTTAAAGTTCACTTGGGAATTCAGATTATCTTGGGATTGGGAAAGATTGTATTCAACCTGATAATCGGTCTTGAAGTCAGAAGCGTTAACTACTGAAGAAAAGCGAAGAAATACACTTAAAGTAAGAAGGATTAATAATATTTTTAGAAATTTAATCATTTGTCATTTAAAATTCAATTGATATTTGTTATTTGTCATTTATTATTTTATTCAGATATTGTCCCGTATAAGAAGATTTTACCTTATAAATACCGTTGAGTTCTCCCTGATAGATAACTTTTCCTCCCTTATCCCCTCCTTCCGGCCCTAAATCGATTATGTATTGACAACTTTTTATAACATCAAGATTATGTTCAATGACAATGACCGTATTTCCCCGGTTAACCAGTTCTGTAATCGTATGTAATAGCTTTTCAATATCGTAAAAGTGCAGACCGGTGGTCGGCTCATCAAGTATGTAGATTGTTCTGCCCGTATCTCGTCTTGATAGTTCGTTTGCTAATTTTAACCGTTGAGCCTCTCCACCGGATAAAGTCGGAGCTGGTTGTCCTAATTCTAAATAACCTAAACCGGTTTTTTGAAGAAAACTTAGTTTGGAATAAACTTTAAAATGACTGTTAAAAAAAATTAATGCTTCATCGACGGTCATTTTTAAAATTTCATAAATATTTTTATCTTTATATTTAACCTCTAAGGTTTCTTTATTGTAGCGGTTACCCTGACAGACGTCACAAATAACATAAACATCGGCTAAAAACTGCATCTCTATTTTCAAAACTCCGGCTCCTTGGCATTTTTCACAACGCCCTCCTTTGATATTGAAAGAAAATCGACCCTTTTCATATCCCCGCTCCCTTGCGTCAACGGTTGAGGCAAAAATTTCTCTTATCTCATCAAAAAAACCGATGTAAGTTGCTGGATTAGAACGCGGAGTCCGTCCAATAGGCGACTGATCAACCATATGAACCCGGTCTAGATATTGATACCCTTCAATTTTTTTGAACTCGCCGATTTTATCATGAAAATAACCATCTAAATAATATTTCAGTGCCGGGTAAATAGTTTCAGTGATCAATGAAGATTTTCCACTCCCGGAAACCCCTGTAATCCCAATGAGGTTACCCAACGGAATTTTAATATTAATATTTTTTAAATTATTGTGGGTAATTCCGGAAAAAATTAATTCCCCATGATTAGTCTGTAGGGGCGGGGTTTTCCCGCCATTTATTTGAATTATTCTATTCCCATTTAAATATTGTCCTGTTAATGATTTTTCGGTTTTTTTCATTTCTGAAAGACTACCATTAAAAATTATTTTACCTCCGTTTTTACCTGCCTTTTCTCCCAATTCGACCAAATAATCGGCTTCTTCCATTGTTTCCCGGTCATGCTCAACCACGATTAAACTGTTACCCAAGTCCCGCAGATGTTTTAAAGTGACGATTAATGAAGCAACGTCGCGTGAATGAAGTCCGATTGAGGGTTCATCAAGTACATAAAGGACCCCTGTCAATCCACTTCCAATTTGAGAAGCCAGGCGAATCCTTTGTAGTTCTCCGCCGGATAAGGTTCCTGCCCGTCTGCTGATTGTCAGATAAGATAAGCCAACGCTATTTAAAAAACTTAACCTGGTTAAAATTTCTTTGATTATCGGTTTAGCAATTTGATTTTCATAAACTGATAAAATTGTTTCCAATTTTTCTTTAAAATAATTTGTTAAATGATCTATCGACTTGTCAGATATTTGAGTAATATTTTCTTTATTAATTGTTATAGCAAGAATTTCCGGTTTCAATCTCAATCCTAAACATTTTGGGCAGGTTTCTTCCCTCATATATTTTTGAATTTCTATTCCTGAGTAATCTCCCTGAGTTTCAACATATCTCCTTTCCAGTTCACTAACAATTCCTGTAAATTTTTCCGTAATCGTTGTTGGTCTGCCAAAGCGGTTGACTCCTTCAACCCGATATATTTTATTAGTTCCTTTTAAAAGGATATCTATCTGTTTTTCTGTTAATTTGTTAATTTGTACGTTCATATCTATTCCTTCTTCCTCACATACCTGTTTAATTAAGCGGACATACCAAGTTTCGTGAAAAAATAGTTTATTGAAAGGAAGAATACCACCCTCTAGTAGAGACAGATTCTTGTTTAATATTAAGTTGCGGTCAACGGCATAGATCGTTCCGATTCCCCGGCAATTTTCACACGCCCCAAGCGGTGAATTAAAAGAAAACATCCGGGGTTCTATTTCAGGAAGAGATAAATTACAAATTGGGCAAGAGAATTTTTCCGAATAAAGGTGTTCTTTATTACCTGTTTGTACAATTACCAGTCCATCAGAAAGTTTTAATGACTGTTCAACAACATTGACAAGACGCGACTTTAAACTTTTGACCATTTCATTATTTTTTATTTCTTTATGCCCAAAGGAAATAGTATCCATAGCAACTTCAATTTTGTGTTTGTTGGTTTTGATCAGATCTATTTCTTCTTCCAGACTGAAAGCTTTTCCATCGACAATAACCTGATTTAATCCCTTGGAACGGAGATTATCAAACAGGTCTTTAAATTCTCCTTTTTTATTCCGGACAATCGGAGATAAAATAAAGAATTTGTGCGGTTTTGTTTTGTCAGTTGTAATCTTACCCTCAATTTCTTTTATTACCCGTTCAACTATTTCATCAACCGACATTTTGCTGATCTCCCGTCCACAATTCGGACAATGAGGATGGGCGACTTTTGCAAAAAGCAGTCTTAAATAATCATAAATTTCCGTGATTGTTCCAACGGTTGATCTGGGATTATGAGAGGTAGTTTTTTGATCGATTGAAATCGACGGTGATAAACCTTCAATTAAATCAACGTCGGGTTTATCCATTATCCCTAAAAATTGACGGGCATAGGCCGATAACGACTCAACGTATCTCCTCTGTCCTTCGGCATAGATGGTATCAAATGCTAAAGAAGATTTTCCTGATCCGGAGATTCCGGTAATGACAACAAATTTATTCTTAGGAATATCAACATCAATATTCTTTAGATTATGTTGTCTAGCACCTCTTATTTTAATAAAATCATTCATATTTTAACTTTCTAACTCTTTAACTTTATCCCTAATTTTTATTGCTAATTCAAAGTTTAAGTTCTCGGCCTGATTCTTCATTTCTCTTTCCATTTTTTTGACCAACTTTTTTTTATCAAACGGAGTCAAGCTTTCAATATTTATTTCATCCAAATATTTTGTGTCAAAATCTCTATCGTAAAAGAGGCTTTTTTCTTCCTGATCAATGATCTTTTCCCTTATCGGTTTGTAAATCGTCTTCGGGGTGATCTTATGTTTGGTGTTATATTCTACCTGATATTTTCTTCTTCTATTAATTTCTCCAACCGCAGCGGTTATCGACTTGGTCATAACATCTGCATAAATAATTACCTGTCCGGTAATATTTCTAGCGGCTCGACCCATTGTTTGGATCAGTGAGGTTCTCGACCTTAAAAACCCTTCTTTATCGGCATCAAGAATTGCCACCAGCGTTACTTCCGGTAAATCTAATCCTTCCCGAAGTAAATTAACTCCGATTAAAACGTCAAAGTTTCCTTTCCTTAAGTTTTCCAGAATGTTTGATCTTTCTAGGGTCTTAACGTCGCTGTGCAGGTACGCCGCATTAATTTTTTTTTCTTTTAAATATGTTGATAAGTCTTCAGCCATTTTTTTGGTCAGCGTTGTCACTAGTACTTTTTCCTTGCCCTCCGAAGCCTTGGCGAAGGAGGGTCTTTTTTTGACTCGCTTTTCAATCTCTATAATCAGGTCCTGAACTTCGTTTGTCGACGGCTTAATAATTATTTCAGGATCAATAATTCCCGTTGGCCTTATTAATTGTTCGGTTACGGTTGATTTCCCCAATTCCCATTCATTAGGTGTTGCCGAAACATAGACTATCTTCGACGCCATCGGATAAAATTCTTCAAATTTTAGGGGCCGGTTGTCAAATGACGCTTTCAACCGGAATCCGTAATCTATCAATGTTTTTTTTCTTGAATAATCGCCGTTAAACATCCCTCTTATCTGAGGAACGGTCATGTGAGATTCATCAATGAAAAGAAGCCATTTATCACCGTAAGTCTGGTTAAAATAATTAACTAAACTATAAGGAGGATCGCCGATCTTACGTCCATCAAAGTACCGGGAATAATTTTCAATACCATTGACATAGCCTACCTCTTTGATCATCTCCAGATCATAGTTGACTTTCCGAACCAACCGTTGCATTTCGACTA
>CAZMBH010000032.1:0-10790 GCA_964564535.1 uncultured Gammaproteobacteria bacterium | reverse complement strand
GGTCCGGAAAAAAATACCAGACCACGCGGCCGTTTTCCTTGTACTCGGCAAACCGGACCAGCTTGTAGTTAAGCGGGTTCAGGTCCGGCGGATTTTGATGAGTCCCGCGCTGCCTTGTCTGGTTCGCACCAAAATCGTGCCATTCCTTGCAGGCCACCTGGCATCCCCGGCACGCAGTGCACCTTGTGGTATCGATGAAAAATGTCATGGGCATATGTCGTCTCCTTTTTCAAGACCGTCGGGGCGGAAAAATCCGCCCCCGGCCGAGAATGGGTTTATAGCGAAAGCTCCGTGACCTTGTCGGCCTTCTGGATGTTCACCAGACAGGCCTTGTATTCCGGTATGGTCACGTTGGGGTCAGACACTGAAGACGTCAGGCGGTTCGTCGCATCTCCCACGCCGGGGGTCGTCCACCCAAAACAGAACGGCATGCCTGCGAGGTGGATGGTCTTGCCCTGGACCTTGAAGGGCGTCAGCCTCACCGTGACCATGGCAATGGCCTCCACCCTGCCCCGCACACCCTCAACAACCACCGGGTCGCCGTTCTTGATCCCCTTTTCCTTGGCCAATTCATGACTAATTTCGACATAGAGCTGGGGCTCGGCCTCGAGCAGTGCAGCCGTGTTCCGGGTATCGGCTCCGCCGCACCACTGTTCCGTAAGGGTATAGGTGGTCAGTACGATGGGGAAGCGGGGATCTCCCGGCTTGGCAAGGACATCCAGGTCGCTCACCGGCATCTTCATCACCGGATTGTGCATTTGTTTGGAGAAGGGATGGGCGGTGACGGGGGTCTCTGCCGGTTCGTAGTGTTCAGGAAATGGACCATCCACCCGACCGGGACCATAGATCTGACCATGACCCTCGGCCTGCATGATAAACGGATATTTCCCTTCCGGCGTGGCCATGGGGGGCCAGCCTCCATCCGGCACATCGCCAACCCACTTGCCGCCTTCCCAGGCAATGACCGCCTTGTTCGGCGCGTAGGGCTTGCCGTTGGGGTCCACCGATGCCCGGTTGTAAAGGACCCGACGGTTGACCGGCCAGGCCCAAGAGAAATTGGGGAAGAGCCCGATCTTGGCCTGCATGGGGGTCTGTTTGAGGTCGCGGCGCTTGGAGAGGTTGCCCGCAGGCCCATAGCACCCACAATAGAGCCAGTTGAGGCTCGAGGTGGAGCCGTCATCCATAAGGGACGGAAAGCTCACCACCTGATCGCCCTTCTTGTAGGTCTTGTCCTTGATGGTGACGTCGCGGGTGTAACAGCCGTTGATCCTCTTGGCCTGCAAATCGGGATCGTAAACGTCGGGCCAGTCCATGTTCAAAATGGGCTCCGGAAAAACGCCTTTGTCCTTTTTGTAGAGGTCACGGATTCGCTTGAAGACCTCCACCACCATCCAGCCCATGGATTTGCTTTCCCCCATGGGTTCGATCCCCTTGTGGTGCCACATGTGCCATCGGCCGCTGTTGGAGATGGTGCCGTCCTTCTCCCCGCGCTGGCACGCAGGCAATAGGAAGACCTCAGTCTTGATGTCCTTGGGATTCACGCCGGGGCCTCGCCAGAAGTCGCTGGTCTCGGTGTGATGGATCTCGCCCACCACCAGCCAGTCAAGTTTGTTCAGGGCCTTGCGCACCTTATTGCTGTGGGGCATGCTTTGGGCCGGGTTGTGTGCATAGATGAAGCCGCCCTTGATCTCCCCCTTGTACATCCGGTCCACCAAAAATATGCTGGCGTAGTTGACGCCCGGATCCACCTTGGGAAGCCAGTCATAGCCGAAACCGTTTTCCTTTGTCCCGGCATCGCCCGTCCATCCCTTGAGGAGGCTTACCATGTACTTAGGCCGGTTGCCCCACCAGTTGGCGCTCTTGGGATCATTGGTCTTGGGCGTGTTGGCCTTTTGGTAGTCTTCGAGCCTCGGCCAGTCGGCTGTGGGCACGGGGAGGTAACCGGGCAGGATATGCCAGAGGATGCAGTGGTCCGTTGAACCCTGCACGTTGGGCTCTCCGCGCAGGGCATCGATGCCCCCGCCTGCCACGCCGATATTGCCCAGGAGGAGCTGAATGATGGCCGACAGACGGATGTTCTGAACGCCCACTGTGTGCTGGGTCCATCCCAGGGCATACATCACCACGGCAGACTTGTCAGGGGCGCCCGTAGCTCCATAGATCTGGTATACCTTAAGGAGATCGTCCTTGGATACGCCTGTGATATCCGAGACCGTGTCGAGGGTGTAGCGATCATAATGCTTCTTCAAGAGCTGGAACACGCAGCGGGGATCCTTCAGGGTCATGTCCCGTTTGGGCACCCCCTTGTCGTCCTTGGCAAAGGCCCATTTTTTTTGATCATATGCCTTCTTTTCCGCGTTGTAGCCCGAGAAAAGCCCGTCTTTGAAATCATACCCCTCGCCCACAATGAAGGCGGCGTTGGTGTACTGAAGAACATACTCCTTCTGGTAGAGTTCCTTTTCCAGGATGTATTTGACCATGCCGCCCAGGAAGGGGATGTCCGTGCCGCTTCGCAACGGAACATGGATATCGCTCCTGGCCGATGTCCGGGAGAACTTGGGGTCCACGTGGATGACTGTGGCGCCCGCATCCTTTGCCTTGAGGACCCATTTGAAGGAAATGGGGTGGTTTTCCGCGGCGTTGCTCCCCATAATGAAGACCACGTCCGCGTTCTTGATGTCGATCCAGTGATTGGTCATGGCGCCGCGTCCGAACGACTCTGCCAGAGCCGCAACAGTGGCGCTGTGTCAGACCCGGGCCTGATGGTCCATGTGGACCACGCCGAGTCCCCTGAGCATCTGGTGGGCCAGGGAGCATTCTTCGTTGTCCATCTGGGAACTCCCAAGCTGGAAGATGCTCTCCACCCGATTAACCTGCTGACCCTTGGCGTTCTTGAGCTTGAAGTCCTTGTCCCGGGTCTCTTTGACGCGTTTGGCGATTCGGTCCAGGACAAAGTGCCATTCCTTCTCCTCCCACTTGTCGCTTCCCGGGGCTCGATACAACGGTTTTTTCAATCGGTGATCGTTGTTGTGCATGGACACGAATGCCGCGCCTTTGGCGCAAAGTGCCCCCTCGCTCACCGGATAATCCGGATCCCCCTCCGAACTGACCAGTCGGCCGTCCTTGACATGCATGATGATATTGCAGGCGCAGGAGCAGAAGCCGCAAATGGAAATGACCTCCTTGGTCCCATCCAGCTTGAACCCTGCCGCATACGCCTCGAGCCCCTTGAGATTTAGGCCAAGTCTTGCAAGCGGGAGACTCGCAATACTTAGGCCTGCGATTTGCAGAAACCTTCTTCGTGTTACCTTCATAATATCCTCCTTATACAATTGGTTGGAGCGGCCATATTTCCCCTTCCCTTTCATGGCCTTGAACCATGAGACCATGACATAAAAAAAGTGCGTCGGCTTCGAATGCAGATCTCCGGACCGGCAAATCACTTTCTTCTCTGTTGTAATGGTGTTCGTAACGACAAGGCATTGTGGAATATCTGACTCAGCCTATAGCACCACAAATAGGGCATGTCAACAAATTATGTAATAATATTAATATGTTAAAAAAAACATATAGAGCGCACGCCCCGCGATAGAGAGGCTCATTACTGGAAAAATGCAGGGAAAAACGGGTGTGGTCGAAGGGACCTTTTATGGTTCTTTGAAAGGCTGAACAGGGAAGGGGAAAATTTCCGTAGCCAGCTTGAGAGCGGAATCCTCAACGCGGCAAAACCACGATTTATACTGGACCATGAGGCTTCGGCCCTCGTCCGTGAGGCTATATCCGCCCTTTTTCCCGGAGTTCTTTTTGACCAGGCTGAACCCGACATTGGCCTCAGTGGCCTTGATTTTGCCCCAGGCGGCCCGGTACGACATGCCCATGCACTCGGCCGCCTTCTTGAGCGAGCCATGCATCTCAATCTTTTCAAGGAGGTGGACCCGGCCTGCCCCGAAGAAAACGCCCTCATCCGTCTCGAGCCAGAGGTGCAGACGAATCGTTGGAGATTTATTATTTATAGTGGAATGCAGCATTGGGCATCGGCAGATATGAACATAAGGGCGACACCACGTCATCCCCCAAAGTCCGCATTGATGAATTCGATGCGATCGCCCCAGGAAACCGTTCGAGAGGCATATTCCTGAATAAAAACAAACCGGCCGTTATGTTCCACAATCAGGTGTGGATCCTCTTCGCCAACCCGTTGGATCAGATCGGCAATGCTGATTCCCGACGGAACGATCTCGGGCATGCCGTTAACCGTTATCTCGATCGTCTCTTTCATTTAGCCATCACAAGGAAGCGCACACAAGGCAGTTCGGGTTTCGCCGGGTCCGGATGGATTTCCACTCACCGCGGTCGGCTCGAATATGCAGCATTCGGTCGGCCAGAGATTGGCCTGTCTTCAGGAGCAGTTTGAGGGCTTCGGCGCACTGCAAGGATGCCACCATGCCGACCACAGCCCCTATCGCGCCAATGGTTCGGGAGTTCTGGTGGGAACCCCTGTCTGGAAACAAGCACTCAAGGCAGGCGCTCTTTCCGGGAAGGATAACGGCGACGGTGCCCGAAAAGCCGTCAATCCCACCGTACACCATGGGAACACCGAGTTTGACCGCTGAGCGGTTGATGGCCCTTCGGGCCGCCAGATTGTCTGTGGCGTCGATAACCACGTCGCACCCTTCCACCAGACGCTCGGCGGAGGCACAGATATCGGCACACACCGGATCAATGCGGCACGTGCCGTTAAGGGCCAGGAGCCTTTCCGTGGCCGCCTCGGTCTTAATCCTGCCGATGTCGGCATGCATGTAGAGAATCTGCCGATTCAGGTTCGAAAGGGAAACCCGGTCCTGGTCCGCCAATCGGAGCGTTCCAACCCCTGCGGCGGCGAGATAAAGGGACGCCAACGAGCCCAAGCCGCCCAGGCCCGCAATCAGCACCCGGCTCCTGCCCAGCGCTTCCTGGCCTTTCTCCCCGATCTCGGGCACTATGATCTGGCGGGCGTATCGCTCCTTCTCTTCAGGCGTCAACATGTTCAGCGGCTCATTTGCCAAAAGGACATTTTGGAAACGTGCAGGTCTTGCATCCGAGACAGAAGCCACCGTTTCCCATCCTGGCCAGATCCAGACGGGTGATGGAGACCCCGGCGAGCACTCGCGGAAGCAAGAGATCCAGGCTGGTGGTTTTGAAGTACAGCGCACACGCAGGTACCCCGATGATCTGTACAGGGCCAATCCTGGTCAGCAGGGTCATTGCCCCCGGCAGGATGGGCGCGCCGTATAGCATATCCGTTGCGCCGGCTTCAATGAGGGCCTGACGGGTGATGTCATCCGGATCCACTGAAAGCCCCGCAGTGGTAACCAAAAGGTTCGCGCCATCGTCAATGAGACTCTTGATGCCCTGGTGTATGGCGCCAATGTCGTCCGGAACAATCAGAGATTTGATGACCCGGCAGCCAAGCTTTTCCACTTTGTCAGAGATAATGGGCGCGAATTTGTCTTTCACCAACCCCTGGAAAACTTCAGTCCCCGTCACCAGTATCCCTACTTCTGCCTTGAGTAAGGGCAAGACGCTGAAAAGGGTTCTATCTCCGAGGGCTGCTAACGCTTTTTTGAGGTCATTTTTGGGAAGGAAAAGCGGGATTGCCCTGGCGCCCGCCAATGAGGCGTCCTTATAGACCATGGAACCACTCTGGCGAGTGGCGCACATCACACCCGGTACGAGGTTGAAGGCCTCCAAGCGCTTTTCATCCACGGTAAAAAGACCGTCCCGCGTGGCCGTGAAATTGACCTTTCCCTCACTGGGTTGATCCGTGAAGGCGACGCCTTCGCCCGACATGGCGCGGCCAAAGGCCCGTGCGGCCTCGTCTTCATGAATCCAATCCGGGCCGGGGCTGTTGTCGTCCTCCAAATACAGGTGATGTCTTCCCATCTGCTGCAAACGGCAGAGATCCCCAACCGTAATATCCTGTCCCCGTTTGAAGGCCGCGCCCTTGCTCTCACCGGGGACAATAAGTGTCATATCGTGCAACGCACGACGACCCACGGCCTCTTCCACCGGCACTCGCTTGAACGCAAAGGACGTTGCGCTGTCTCGATCCTGGATCGTGCCGGTTTCAAGATAAGGAGATTCTCCCTGACAGCCCCTGCATAGGCCTCCGTCCTCAGCGGGATAGGCTTCTCCGCAGATGCAGCATGTCGCGATCTTCCCCCGGCTTTTCTTCACAAGGAGATTGGGACGTATGGTGACGGGATGATGGCTGTAGATCTCAAATGCCGCCTCACGGATTTGTTCCCGAAGGAGATCGGAGTCCTGTTCCTTCTTGGGAGCGAGCTTGAAAAACCAATTTTTGATTTCCGACCATGGCTCCAGCTTGCCAGGATCAACGAAAACCCTGATGCCGACCCCACCAAACTTTTCGTACATACTCAAGGCATACCGGCCGAGGTTCAATATTTTCATCCAGCCATTGCCAGCGGTATTGGACGTTAGGAGCTGTATGGCGTCCGGAAGGCATTTCGGCGTTTCGCAGATGCTGTCAAAAAACTCGCCATCGGGAAGATTTCTCATGGCCAGCTCGACCATGATGCCTCCGATGAGCACGCCGGGTGCAGCATACCCGTGAAAGGACTCTACCATCGAAACGAATTCATCAAATGAGTGAGGGCCTATATTCATGAGAGATTCCTCGGCGTTCTGAAGGAGTGTGGGGACCGATGTCCCGACATATTGAATCCGGGCACCGTCATGCTTGTGGACTAAGGTCCCCTGTGCATGACGGATTTCAATTCTTCGGCCGCAGCAAGGGTCTCATGGATGATCTGCGGCATCCTCTCCTTCGGCATGGAATACGTAAATCCGACAACCCATACGAGGAGAGGGAGGCCCCTGTGCAGGCCCAGGGACATGGCGAGGGCATTCACACCGGCCAGATATTCTTCGTTATCCAGGGCAAATCCGTCCCGGCGCACCCTTGCCAGTTCTTTGAGATACGCCGTTTCATCCAAAATGGAGGCAGAGGTGTATTTTCGAAGCCCTTTTTCTTGAATGACGGCCAGTGCCTGTGTTTCGCTCAGGGATGCCAGATAGGCCTTTCCGACGGCCCCCGCAAGAAAAGGGATGGTGCCCCCCCCGGGCGAGGAAGAGATGGTCAGGGTTTTCGAGGCCCTGGCCGCTGCCAGGATAATCCCCCTCGAATTACTCTGGACGCCATGAAAGATCGTCTCGTTGATTCGATTTCGAAGCCGTTCCAGGCTCGGCCTGACTTCAGTGGACATGGCAAAGTAATTTCGACTTTTGAAGGCCAAATCCATGATGGAGGGGCCGAGAAAGAACTTCTTTCGAAGGGGGTCTGGTCCAGAGCGCCGACTGCCACAAGGGCCTGAATCAGACCGTGGGTCGTACCCTTGCTGAATCCGAGGGTCTGGGATATCTCTGCCAGACGGAGACCACCGTCCTCAGCCGAGGCGACCCTTTCCAGCAGCCGAAACGCCTTTTGAACCGCGGGGGCCTGATAGCTTGTGCCTTTTGCGATTCGCGAGTGACGATGAGCGATTTCAGGCCCCATCGTTCTTCTTTTTGAGCGCCATGTAAACCCGTTCAGGGGTCAGGGGGAGTTCCCAAACAAGGCTCAACCCGTAGGCCGAATCCCACATGGGGTTGATCTTCCTAAGGCAAACGTAGTCTCTGTCGCTCTTCCAAAAAGGGCTCGTTGAATCTTACTCAGATGGGCGTCCTTATCCAACAAGGCATTCAGCTTCACGAGGCACAGCATATGTCCCTTGGCAGGCTTTCCTTTTAGAAAACCAATATCCGGCAAGCGGCTATTAAAATTCTCCACCACGTACATCTGTCGTGTCCCTCCAGCGCCAATCGCGGATGCCCTGGATCACACCGTCTGACGCCCGGCCATTCTTTTCTGTTAACTCGGCTTCCTGCAGTAGCGTGTCAGGTTACCGAAGGTTCCAAGCTATAGAGCTATAACTTATTGGCATTTTTTGTCAATATGACACTTTTTCAGGATTGACAAAAATCTATAGATATTTCATATGGACCCATACTTACCAAATATACATATTTCGGATGTGATATATGTAAAAATGGAAATGCCTGTCAAGGAAAAAATCATCGCCATGGATCAGGATGCTGACCTCAGGTCTCTCTGTGCAGGACAAATGGAATCCGATGCCTGATACGAGCAGCCGGCATAATACGGCAGCGGCCTCAGGAGCGTTGTCTTCATGCCGGGGATAAGCATTCCAGGGGCAAGACCCCCATGAAACGATTCAGTAAGGCGGCTGTATTCATTCAGAGAATATTTACCGATGTTCATAAGGGCTACCTTGAGTTAACGGCGACGTTTGAGCCGATGGATTGACATCGAGATTCAAGATGTGGTATCAATCTGTATTGATAGAACAGCTTATAGTGGGCTAACGGATGTGTCAAGGAAAAATCGATGGTCAAGGGCATGAAGAAAGGCCTCTGGAGGCGTCACGCATGGAATGCATAAAAAATGACACATCGCTCGGCATAAAAGAATGGCATTTTCGGGGCACCAGACAAGGAGGCATTTTCGACATGTCGCGAGAAATTCGCTGGGTAAAAACACACTGCGCCAGGATGGACCATGGCGGCTGTGGGCTGCTGGTGGGCGTCAGGGACAATACCATCGTCGAGGTCAAGGGAGATCCGGAGGGGTTCCTGAACAAAGGGTACACCTGTTACAAAGGAAACGTTTCCCACGATTGTCTGTACCACCCCCACCGCCTCCGCTATCCCCTGAAGCGGGCAGGGGAACGGGGCGAGGGGAAATGGGAGCGGATCTCCTGGAAGGATGCACTGACCGAGACTGCTGACAGTTTGCTGAAAATAAAGGAGGGATATGGGGCCCGTGCAGTCGGGTTCGGCGTGGGCATGCCCAAGGGTCTGGAACATTTTGTCCTGATCCGCTTGGCCAATATTTTCGGCTCGCCCAATGTCATCGCCTCACAGGACGTCTGCCACGCCCCAAGGGAGATCACCGGGGTGCATACCTGCGGCTTCTATCCGGTGGCCGATCTTCACCACCCGACCCGTCTGGTTCTCTCCTGGGCCAGCAACCTCCTTTCCACTAGCGAGGAGGGACAGATCGCGAGCCAACTGCTGGACCAGCTTCGAAACGGGGCCGAACTGGTCGTTGTGGACCCTCGAAAGACCGAGCTGGCGGCTCGGGCCGATATCTGGCTACAACTTCGGCCGGGGACGGCCCAGGCCCTTGCATTGGGGTTCCTCAACGTCATCATCGAGGAGTCGCGATACGACAAGGCCTTTGTGGAGAATTACACCTATGGGTTCGAGGAGCTTTCTCGCCACGTCAAGGCCTACAGCCCGGAGGCGGTGGCTGATATCACCTGGGTCCCGGCAGACCTGATCCGCGAAGCGGCCCGAAGATATGCCGCTGCCAAACCTGCGGCCCTCCAGTGGGGGAACGCCATCGAACATGACATGCATGCCTTTGACGCGGCCCGTTCCCTGGTCTGCCTGATGGCGGTCTGCGGAAACCTGGAGGTCAGCGGGGGCAACGTCAACGCCCATGAGCCCGACATTATGGGCCTGGGGGAATTCGTGCGGGCCGACCTGATCCCAGACAAGCGCAAGGAGATGCTGGGGGCCTTTCACCACACCATCGCGAGATTCATGACCGTTCCCCCCGCGCTTTTTCGAAAAGCGGTGCTAAAAGACACCCCCTACCCCATGAGGGGGTATTATGGGATGTGCACCAATCCCCTGGTGGCATGGGCCGACAGCCGACTCACGTATGAGGCCTTGAGGCGCCTCGACTTCATCGCCATAGCCGACCTATTTATGACGCCCACCGCGGCCATGGCCGACATCGTGTTTCCGGTGGCCCACCAGTACGAGATGAACGATATCGGGCATTACGGCATCGGGCACGGCATGATACTGGCGCGGCCCAAGATCGTGGATCCTCCGGCCGAATGCTGGCCCGACATAAAGATCATGAACGAGTTGGGTAAGTGCGTATCAGACCCCCAGTACTGGCATGACGACTTTGAGAACTTTCTGGAAGACGTGCTCAAACCATCGGGTCTCTCCTACCAGGAGTTTGTGGAGAGAGGGCATCTGAAAGGACCTGACCGGTTCAGGGCCTACGAAAAGAAAGGCTTTCGCACGCCCACGGGAAAGGTGGAGCTGATGCTGAGCACGGCCGAGAAATTCAAACTCAAGGCCTTGCCTGAATTTGCCGGCCTGCCCGAGCCGGACGATCCGGACTATCCCCTCATCCTCATCAGCGCCAAGAGCCGGTATTACCTTCTATCCTCTTACCGGTGGGTAAAGCGGCTCCGCGACAAACGGCCGGTCCCCCGGGTGGAAATCCACCCCGAAACAGCAGCAGCCAGGGGAATTGCCGACGGGGATGAGGTACTGATCCGTACCCGGTACGGCGAGATTGCGCAGACCGCCCGAATTACGGAAAAGATCCACCCCCGGGTGGTGAGCGCGGACCTGGGGTGGTGGTTTCCGGAAGGGGACCCTGCCACACAATTCGATTGGCAGCGGTCCAATTTCAATATGCTGACCTCCGTCGAGAGGCTGGGAAAGGAATTCGGCACGCCCAATATAGCAAACCTCCCGTGCATGGTAGAAAAAAGGTAGGTGTTCACAGGTTCGTCGGTTCCTCCGGGGCGCCGTTCTGCCGGGGCTGGCGCTTTAGTCCACTCCAATATGAGGCGCCATGGCTTTTTCGAATTCTGCGTCGGAGAGGGTCATAATTCGATGATGAAGGTGCCGGAAGT
>CAZMBH010000031.1:0-10982 GCA_964564535.1 uncultured Gammaproteobacteria bacterium | reverse complement strand
TTGGTCGGTGGCATTGGCATTTGCCGTATCTGCAGCTATTGGTGTTATTTTTGGTGTGGCACCAGCTAAAAAAGCTAGTGAGTTATCACCAATTGAGGCGTTACGTCACGAATAAATTATATGAAAGATAAACGAATGTGGATTATATTCCTGATTATTTTTGTCAACATGCTTGGGTTTGGTATCATCTTGCCTCTCCTGCCGTACTATGTAGAGAGTATGGGTGCCGGAGCAATTACCATAGGATTATTGTCAGCTACTTATTCACTCTTTCAGCTTCTCGCAGCACCAATCCTAGGTGAATTATCAGATAAAATCGGAAGACGTCCTATTCTTATATTTTCACTTATAGGTACAACAATTTCATTTATCCTTCTGGGAGTTGCCAATACAATCCTTATTCTATTTATTGCAAGAATACTTGATGGCATATCCGGCGGTAACATCTCAACAGCCCAAGCCTATATTGCCGATATAACAAGTAAGGAAAACAGGACGCAAGGGATGGGAGTGATGATGGCTGCTTTTAGCCTTGGATTTATTTTAGGTCCGGCTCTTGGAGGGATCCTGTCAGTGTATGGCTACGCTGTTCCCGCGTATGTAGCTGCAGTAGTTTCTCTGATCGCAACACTTTTGACTATTTTCTTTCTTCCTGAATCATTAGGTTTGAAAAAAGTTGATGATCAGCCTGCTAAAAAGTTGAAAAAGCTGTTCAACTTGAAAGATTTTTACGACGCATTAACCCATCCACACGTCGGGACAGCATTGACGATTACGTTTATGGTCACGCTTGCTTTTTCTCTTATGCAGGGCACCTTTGCCATATTTTCTGAACACACACTTCACCTAACTGCAAAGGATGTTGGGTATCTGTTTGCCTTTTTAGGTTTAATTGGGGTCATCATGCAGCTATTTTTCCTAAAGAGAATTACTACTTGGTTATCCGAACGAAAAGCTGTAGTCACTTCTATAGTCCTTATGTCCCTGTCTTTGATGCTTCTTGCTCTAGCAAATAGTACCCTCATGCTTTATATGGCAATTTCACTTCTTGCTATCGGAAATAGTATTTCAGGTCCGATTTTAGCGGGGATTATCTCAAAGCTTACACCCGAAAATGAACAAGGAAATATGATGGGAACATCACAGTCTGTAGGAAGTTTTGCCAGACTTATTGGGCCAGTGATTGGTACCGGGGTTTATAGTTTTATAGGTGTTCGTGCACCATATATTTTTGGTACAGCTGTCTTACTTTTAACAACTGGAGTGACACTGCGATATTTAAAGACGAAGTAATTTTTTTAATATTTAAGAAATGAGCAGTTATGATTACATTTTTTGCTACGCTTACACGTTTTCTAAGAGCCCTTTGGTACGGCTTTAAAGACCCCGAATTTCAGGGATTGCTTGCTTTCGTTCTTATTATTTTGCTTTCAGGAACAATTTTTTATCATCAGATAGAGAAGTGGAACCTGCTCGATTCGTTCTATTTCAGCACAATAACCCTAACAACTGTGGGATATGGTGATCTGGCTCCAAAAACTGATCTTGGAAAAATATTTACAATTATTTACTTATTTGTAGGAATTGGAGTTATTTTAGGATTTGTGAATATTGTAGCGCATCATGCAAATAACCAAAATCCGATGAAATGGTTTATTAGAAATAACGATGAAAAAGAAAAAAACGATAAATAGAAGTTTAGCATGGAAAGGGTGATGTGAAAAAAATTATTTCTAAAACCCAAGAGTTTCTTTGACCAAAATCAATTTAATTCTGTTTGGCACAGATTCTTTTTCGATGATTACCCACTTGTTTAAACTGCTTTTTATCCCATAGACTTTCATTACCCGCTCATTTTCTAGATTAATAACATAATTTTTTATTCGGTCAAAAGCACCTTCAATGTTTGGAACAATTTTGTTAGCTCCGGCAACAATTAAGATATTTTTGGCAACAAATGGGAGAGCTCCGACTCGACTGCCTGAAGCATCAACCGCAACTAGTTTACCATCTTCGGTAATAGCATTGATGCCTGATAAAAAATAATCAGTTTCAGCAAGAGCTTTTCTCCTAAGATCAAATCTTTTTTTCATATCATTTTCTTTTAAGATTTCATCATGTAAATCTATCCATTGACGATCTTGTTTAAGAAGACCATGAAATCCGATTTCTTCAAGCGTGATTGATGAACCGTTCATTACCTTTGAACCTTCAGGAATAATTTTTTTTATTTTTTCCAAGGCCTGAGTTTTATTATCAACCAAGACCGATAGCATTCCGTGACTTTTTAAGTTATCGATCGTTTTTTTAATTATTTCATCACCTGGTATTTGTTTATAATTCATATTTATTTTATTTTAATAACGACTTTTCCTCTAGGATGGGCAGTGGCTTTATAAATAAAGGCTTTTTTTATTTGGTCTAGATTAAAAATCTTATCAATCTGAGGCTTGACAACTCCCGACTCAACCAATTGGGTTAGCCTTTGTAGATGTTGACGATTAGTTTGTGTATTGATTGCAACTCCAGTAACTCCGTATTGTTTTGATAGTTCTTCATTTGGTTGACCTTTCATTGATGCCAGTATTCCGCCTTTTTTCAAAACAAGAAAGGATTTTTCGGTTGCTTCTCCGCCAACCGTATCAAAGACTGCGTCATATCCTTTTAATATTTCTTCAAATTTTTGATTTTTATGATCAATTATTTCATCGGCCCCCAGTTGTTTGACAAATTTCATATCTTTTTCAGATACGGTCACTGCTACGTAAGTGCCAATTGATTTGGCTATTTGAACAGAAATGTTACCGATTCCACCTGCAGCCCCATGGATCAATATTTTGTTCCCAGCTTTTAGTTTTAAAGAATCTTCAATAGCCTGAATGGCACTTGTCCCAACTAAAGGTAACGAAGCTGCTTCGAGAAAATTGATATTTCTTGGTTTTAAAAAAAAATTATTTGTATTACCGGCAACTTGTTCTGCAAAACTTCCCGACCCGCCATTAAAAACAATTGCCTGGCCATAGATCTGATCACCAACTTTATATTCAGTTACGTCATTAGAGATCTTTTTAACAACTCCGGAAAAATCTCCACCCATTGTTGCCGGAAATTTTAAGGGCATAATTTTTTCCATATATCCTGCCAAAACTATATTGTCAAAGGGATTAATACTTGAAGCATATACATCAACAAGCACCTGTTTTGGTCCAACAATTGGTTCAGGTACATTTGTGTTAACTTCTAAAACTTCCGAACCTCCATATTTATTTATTTGAACAGCTTTCATATTATTTAAACTTTAAATTTATAATTTGTTTATATTGATCCCGTAATCAGATAATAATTTCTTATTCAATTTATAATAATTCATTTTTCCTTCTTTTCTATAAAGCAGGATATTGGCTTCAATCAACTTGTTGAAGTGATGTGAAAGAGTGGGTTGAGATAGTTTAAAATGTTTTTGTAGTTCCTGACATGTGACCTCATTATATGAGGCCATAACTTTAATAACTTCAAGACGGGTTGCATCGGCAAGGGATTTAAAGATTTTGATAGTTTCTTTTTTCATAGACATATTTAAATGTATCAATATAATAATTTATAAACAACAATTTGTCAATAGATGTTTTTAAAAGTAAGAGTTCACGATCTTTAACAAAACTGTGCCAAAATACGCTTATTATTGTTTTGCGTCATCTTCGCGTTTTGAGTCGTAGCTTTGGTGAAGACTGGAAGATAGGGATCCAGTCTATTATAGACTCGGTCTTGTCTTAGGTGGGAGACAGTCTGTGTTTAAGAATTGTGAACTCTTACTGTTTTAAATGGGCATTGACTTCCGAAAAAAGATTCTCTATACTTTTTCATATTATGAATAGGCCAATGGGTAAATTATTAGCAGAGCTTCCAGATTATCCTGTCCCAAAAGTTGAGTTGGGTTTTAATATTCCAGCTTTTAATGACGTTTTAACGTTTTTATTAAGATTTTTGCTTATTGTTGGAGGTTTAATCGCGGTATTATATCTTTTATTAGGAGCTTTGGCTTGGATTACTTCCGGCGGTAATAAAGAATCTGTCAGTAAAGCGCAAGAAAAAATTCAAGCAGCAATAGTTGGACTTGTCATAATGTTTGCTGTTTTAGCATTAATGGTAGTAATTGAAAATATCTTTTCGTTGGGTTTAGGTATATCTCAACCAATAAAGATCCCAAAATTAATTACACCTAATTAATTATTTCTTTATCGTGCTTAATTCATTTTTATCAGGCATTATTCAGCGCCTAATTTTATCTCCTTTTACTGTTTCTGCTCAGATTCAAGAATGGGATCAAACAGCTTCCGGAGGTACAAGCTGTGTTGTTGACGGAGTTCCAACCCTTAAGTGTTTGGAAATAGTTTTTGGCAACATTCTTTATATGTCTTCGTTTTTTATTATTATCGTTTTGTTTATTATGTTTGTAGTTGGTTCGTTTAAATATCTCACTTCATTTGGTAATGCTGAGGCGATAAAAAAAGCTCAAGGCACCTTAAAGTATGCCCTGATCGGATTTATTTTATTTGTCAGTGCCTATCTAATATTAACAATAATTCAGACATTATTTTTGGGGGGTGCAGGATCAGGAAAGCCAAATTTATTTGAATTTAATCTTGAAACAGCCCCGTAATTATTTAGCAGGTGTTACGAATATTACTTTCACACCCTTATCTTCCGGAATAGGTGAGGCGATTTTATTTTTTTCTTTAATGAGATTATAGGAGACGAATAACAACAGGGCAATCCCGACAGCGATAAGAATAATTCCAAGACCTTTCATATATTTATTTTTTCTTTAATAATATATCTTGGCCGTTTTTGTACTTCTTGATATATTTTACCAATATATTCACCGATTATTCCAATTGTAATAAGCTGAATTCCTCCAATAAACATAATTGCCGTAAAAAGGCCGGCCCAGCCAATAACAAATGATTGAGGAGAAATTGCTTTCCTGATCAACTCATAAATTATTCCCAAAAAACCGAGCATTCCGGACAAAAATCCAAAATAAGTAGCTATTCGGAGTGGTTTGACGGAAAAAGATGTAATTCCTTCCAGAGCAAAATTTAACATCTTTAAAAAACCGTAATGGGTTTCACCGCTTAATCTTTTGTCCCTTTTAAAATATACAAACTCTGTGGGAAAACCACCCCAGGAAACTATTCCCCGTAGAAAACTTGGCCGCTCAGATAGGTCATTTAAAAAATTAACAACTTGTTTATCGAGCAAGCGAAAGTCACCAACTTCTTGAGGAATAGGAGTATCTGATAAAACATTAATTATTTGGTAAAAGATTTTAGCGGTAATTTTTTTAAAAAAGCTTTCTCCCTGTCGTTCATTTCTTTTTGCGTAAACTATTTTTGCGCCTTTCTGCCATTTTGCAATCATCTCAGGAATGATTTCTGGGGGATCCTGAAGATCTGCATCAATTGTAATTACACAGTCGCCTTTTGCAACTTTATAACCGGCAGTTAGCGCCATCTGATGACCAAAATTTCGGTAAAAAGAAATAAGTTTTACATTTTTGTTCTTACCAAACTGTTTTTTAATCACGGATGGGGTTTTATCTTTTGAACCATCATCAACAAAAATAATTTCGTAAGTGAAATCCTTATTAAGGATTGAAACAAGTCGTTTTAACAGAGGCTCTATGTTCAATTCCTCATTAAAAACAGGGACGATGATGGAGATAAAGAATTTATTGTCCATGAAGAAATTATAGCAAATTCTTTTGTTACGGGGCCGGGAGTCGAACCGCGGTCTAGGAGATTATGCAATCTGTTGCCTCCAATTACTTGGAGTGTCGGACTGTGTCTTCATCCCGCTTAAAGCGGGAGTTGGCGTTCAGTCTCTACAGGCTCCCGATGGTATCGGGATTCCCGCGGCGTTTCCCCGCTAAGCGGGGGTTCGCCGTTATAAGCCAATTATCATACAAAATTACTTTCATATGAGCCCATTATTTTAAGCCTCCTGTGCAGCCGTACACTACCCCGTATTATTAAATTACACTCAAATTATACATTAATTTTAACATTTATGTTAATGAAAATCGCATATGCTATAATGTAATATATATCTCTATGGCTAAGTCAAAAGAAAAGATAAAAGCAAGAAAATTAAGAAAAAAAGGAGAAAGTATAAAAAAGATTGCAAATCTTCTTCACGTTTCCGTTAGTACTGCGAGTTTATGGTGTCGTGATGTTGAGCTTACTGATAAACAAATAGGAAATCTTCGCAGAAGACAGACAGACCCTTTTTATGGAAAAAGACTAGACTACTATTTAAAAAAGAAAAAGGAATTTAATTTAAAACTTTTAAATCTTAAAAATGAAGGAATAGAATCAATAGGAAGTTTGAGTAAGAGAGAAATCTTCTTAATTGGGGTTGCTTTATATTGGGGTGAAGGATTTAAGAAAGATAGTCTAGCAGGCTTAGCGACACTAGATATAAATATCGCTAAATTTTTTATTTTTTGGCTAAATAAATCATTTGGTATCACCACTAAAGATCTTATATTAAGAATAACGGCTAACATTTCTTATGTTAATAAAATTAATGAATTAAGCAAATATTGGGCAAGAGAGTTAAAAATACCAGAAAGCCAGTTTTCAAAACCATTTTTTCAAAATACTAAATGGAAAAAAGAATATGAAAATAAGGATAATTATCACGGAGTTTTAAGAATAAGAGTAAGGAGGAGTATAGATTTATTAAGAAAAATATTTGGCTATATTGAAGGAATAAACTCTAATATTAGAAGTTAAAATCCTCCAGACTGGTGCAGGACGTTAGAGCCTTTTACGCACAAATTTAATACCCGCCACCTGTTCCACAATATATTTAAATGTTTCACCATCTCTACAAAGTTCTGTCAAAATATTGACACCAATACGGACATATGTTTTATAAAATAAAATTTGGAAAAATATTTTTAAGCAGTTTTTAGACTGATCGTAGGAGGAGATCCTTTAGTGTGAATTACTGTTGTATTTGTAATCATTTTTTTATAAGTTTCCAGTGTCTGAAAAGGAGCTTGTCCTTTTTTAACTGCTGATGGTAAAATTCTATGTTGCTTAAGCATTTCACGTTCTTTATCAGTCTCATTAGGAGGAATAAACCTACCTTGTCTTAATATTGTATGGATAAGAGAACTACTATGAAGAATTGCCTTTTCTTCTTCTGGTTTTGAATGATAAAGATCTATTTCAAATAATTTGTCGTATGCTGCTTTCAAAGATTCTACTTGACCGGTTCTTTCATAGTCATCATAAAAAAGTGCTCCTTGGCAAGCTGTAGCAAATTCAGCAAAAGTAAGTGGTCTTTCACTCCTTCTTGTGGATGTTGGTTCTCTTAATGAAGCTAATTGCGGATCTGTCTTTATTCTTTCAAGAAAATTCTGATATTCGTCATAAGAGTCCTTTGGAGTAATACCGTATTTACTTAACACTTGTGCAGTAGCAAGTGTTTCTTGAAGAATCCTAAGCCCCCCTTGTTTTATTTCAGTTACATCGGGAATAGGAAGATTTAAGGCAATTAACTGCTCTTTTAAACTTGCTAATTCTTCTTCATAACCTGTGAGTTGACCATCGTTTAATATCATAAAACTATTATAACAAATCTTGTAAACGGAAATTAGAGGGCTTAAATGCTGAAGTATTTTGTGTTATTTAGATTGTCTTGACAGTCTAAAACCTATAAGTCCAGACTGATGAAGGATGTTAGAATTGATTATTAAAATACAATTCCCACCATTGCTGCCAGTTGGGGAGCGGGGTTGGGGTGACTGAGATAAGTACTTTGGGAGGTGAAGGAATAATTAAGGCAATTTCATTGTCCTTTAATAGATTTAGATTGTTTCTGATTGTTTTTTCAATTTCTTCCACACTTTTTTTCCGGACAACTTCAGTTTTTAATTCAATGTTCCGTTTGCTTTCTTTTTCAAAATTCTGTTTAAATTGTTGGTAAAAATCAAGCTTGCTTTTATAATTAAAAAGATTTTTAAGGAGAGATGAAAAAAGGAACAAAAGAAACAAGAGGAAGATGATGTTCTTAATTAGCTTCATGACTTAATTATACCTTGCAGAGTCTTCATTATCCGTCCAGGATCAGCTTTTGATTTCAATTGTTTCATGCAAATTCCAATAATTGCTTTTTGGTTATTATCAAAAACAGTTTGATTTTCTTTGATAGTCTTTTCAATTTCAGTTTTAAGTTCCTCATCACCGATTTCAGCTGGTAAATAAACAGAGGCAAATTCTAATTGCTTTTTGCTATCATCAGCAAGTTCTTTTCGCCCACCTTTTTCAAATGCTTCAACCGATTCTTTTAGTTCCTTAATGACTTTTCGGAGTACAACCATCGTATCTTCATCTGTTAATTCTGACTTATTATCAATCTCTTTGTTTTTGATCTGTGCTAAAATGAAACGGAGAACACCGAGTTTGGTTTTTTCACCTGCCTTAAGGGCGGCCAATTGATCATCTTGAAGTTTTTGTCTTAACATTACATAATTATAACCTATGAAGAAAAAAATAAGCAAAGATATAATCTCACTTTTTGGAAACATTCAAAAAGTAATATCTAGTAAACCAACAGTTAGTCAAATGTTTGAAGAGGTTCAAATGATGAAGTTTAAAATTAGGCCTATTCGAGGAGATATAATGTCTTTTGATCTTAAAAATAAGCAGTTTATAGAAAGTTTATGGAATTTGGGAAAGTTAGATGAATTCTTTTTTAGAGAAGTCCCATCTTTATCAAAAAAAGAAAAAGAGGTTTTTATTAAAATATTCGACAGTTTATATTCTAAATATCAACAACAATTAAACCAATCAAATCTTCAACAAAGAAAAGTTTCTTTAACAAAAACAGGATTACTTGAGCTTGAAATTTATAAAGAACGAAAGTTAAAAAAGAAAGTTAATTAGGATTTATAGTGAGCGAAGTCGAACTATGAAAAAATTTCCGGTTGTCATTGATCTAGAGACAAAATATACTTTTCGGGATTTTTCAGAACATGCGAAACTTGGAATTACCGTTTTGGCGTTATTTGATTATCGTGATCAGTCACAAAAGATTTTTACGGAAAAAGATATTAATAATCTTTTTCCAATACTTGAAAACTGTTCTTACATAATCGGCTTTAATATAAACAGTTTTGATCTTCCTGTTCTTCAACCTTATTATCCGGGAGATATTAAACATTTCAAAACCTTTGATATTTTGGATGACATTAAAAGAATTTTAGGTAGGAGATTATCTTTGAATGATACAATCAAAGCGACTTTAGGTAAGACAAAAACTGGGCACGGACTTGAAGCAATTGATTTTTATAAAGAGGGGAAATGGGAAGAATTGAAAAAATACTGTATGGCAGACGTAATGTTGACAAAGGAACTTTTTGATTTTGGAATTAACAATAAAAAAATTTCCTATTTAAATGAAAATGGCAAAGTTGATATTGCCGTTGACTGGGAAAAATATTTGGAAGATCAGGGAGGAGAAATGCCGTTAACATTGCCATTTTAAAATATGAAAATAACCACTCAACAAATTATTGATTTAAAGAAACCTCAATTAAAAACGGACATAATTGAGATATTCAAAAAGCGCTTTAGCCCCAGAGTTTACTCGGAAGAATTTATTGATCAGGGCGATATTGATAAAATAATTGAAGCGGCTCGTTGGGCGCCGTCTGCCATGAATAATCAGCCTTGGTTTTTTTATGTTGGAAAGAAGGGATCAAATGGTTTTAAAAAATTAACAAATTGTTTGGGAGAAAGAAATGATTGGGCCAAAAAAGCCCCGATTTTAATTTTAGCTTGTTATATAAAAGAAGATAATTGGGGAGAATATGGTCAGTATGATTTGGGACAGGCGGTATTTTCAATGGTAATTCAGGCAAGATCACTTGGTTATCATAGTCGACAGATGGCTGCATTTAATAAAGAACAAATAAAAAATGATTTAAAACTTGAAAGTAAATATTTTCCTTGGGTAATTGTTGCTCTTGGCAAAATTGGAAACTATTCTAAGGCCGATTCAATATTGATTGAAAAAGATAATCTTATAAGACAAAGAAAACAAATAATTAGTCAAAAAATTTAAATGAAATATCCTTTAATTGGCTTGGCTCCAATGGATGGAATCACTGATGCTCCTTTCCGTTGGATAACAGATGTTTACGGAGAGCCGGATATTATTTATACGGAATTTGTTTCAGTTAAGGGCCTAATTTTAGGCAGACCGGCTATCCAAAGAATGCTCATCCGCCATCAAACAAAAACATTTACAGTTGCTCAATTTTTTGGTTGCGAACCAGAATATTTTTATCAGGCGGCTCAAGTTGCCTTGGAAAAAGGATTTGATGGAATCGATATTAATATGGGTTGTCCTGATAAAAGTGTTTTTAATCGAGGTGGAGGAGCGGCTTTAATTTTGCAACCGGAACTTGCCAAAGAAATTATTTTTTCGGTGAAAAAAGCCGTTCAAAACCGAGTTCCTGTTTCGGTTAAGACTAGGACAGGGTATAGAAAACATGAAACAAAAGAATGGATAAGCAATTTACTTGAAGCAGAGCCTGACCTTATCTGTCTTCACGGTCGGACCTTTGCTCAAAAATATTCCGGTCTGGCTGACTGGAGTCAAATAGGAATTGCTGCGGACCTGGCGAAAAAAACTAAGACAAAAATATTAGGAAACGGCGATATAAAAAGTCGGAAACAGGCTTTAAAAAGAATTAAAGAATATGATCTGGCGGGGGTTCTAATTGGGCGAGCTGCCTTGGGTAATCCTTGGATATTTAAAGGAATTATCCCTACCACTGAAGAAAGATTCAAAGTTCTTCTTGAACATTGTAAAAAATTTGTCGAATTTTTTCCATCAGCCGACTTGAGTATCATGAGAAAACATTTAGCTTGGTATGTTAAAGATTTTCCTCATGCAGCTGAAGT
>CAZMBH010000030.1:7213-11183 GCA_964564535.1 uncultured Gammaproteobacteria bacterium | reverse complement strand
GCATATATGGAGCCATAATTAAATAAGGCATAGTCGTACGAATATGGCGATCGGCGAATAAACGTCTGGCCAGTAATCTTCTAAAAACCATTTTAACCTGATCGGTAGTTGGCTCGATTGATTTATTATCTGTCGAAAAGGCCATTCCTTTTCCTTGGGCTAGGCCAACGGCGAATAATATATCATGTTCCGTAATATAATCGCTTAAAGCAACAAAAGTATCGGCATTTTTTCTGGTCATGACGTGAGTTATGGTTGGAGTGATATCTGAGATCATTGCCTCTTCCGCTTTTGCTATTAAATGTTCAAGATCGGGATTATATTTTATCGGGTCAAAAGGAGAATTAGGATGGTAAGAAAGATTAAGTGTTTGTAAGCCCATTTGACTATATAATTCTATTAAGTCTTTGTTTATAAAACTACCGTTACTCGTCAAAGAAATATTTATTTTGTTATTTGTTCCTGCCGCTATTGTCAAAGCAATTTTTTCTGCCGGACTCATTGGTTGTTCCGAACCTGCAAGTTCTTGTTTGTTCTTTAACGCATAATATTCTTCTAAAGCTCGTTTTTGTTTTTTATTTATAGTTTTATTTTCAAAAAGTTTTGAAACCTTACTCCACTTTGTATTAGATTGATGAATCGTGTCGATTATTTCTCCATTCGGGACGATACTTAAAACTGCTGGTTTTAAAAGTGAGATTTGAGAAAATAATTTATCCATCATTTCAACTGGCGGATCAAGAATTGGATTGTATAATTTTCCAGTTGGAACTGCACAAAAATCTCTACATGAAGGATCATTTGCTTTATTGCAGCCTCCACCACCAAATTCCACGACAACTATTGCTGGATGTCTATTTTTTGCTTCCGGCCTTTTTTCTATAAATCTGCTTATTCCTTTTATTCCTTCCAAAATTTGCATAGAAACATTATATCTTTTTAAAAAAGAAAATCTATAATTAAAATTCAAAAGTCAATATTAAAAAGAGGCTTTACTTTACTCCACAGGCTTTAAGAATTTCTGAATTGCGAAAAAGCACGGTACCATTGGTTGTATATGTTAATCCTTTATTAGGTTGAAATTGGAAACCCAAATAAATCACCTTAACGCCTCTTTTTCTTGCTTCCTGAACAGCTGGCTGTAAATCAGAGTCAGAACTGCAAAGAATAGCAGTTTTTATAATCTTATCTGCCGAAAATGCAACCAGATCAACTGCTATTTTTACGTCAACACCCTTTTCTCTAAATATCATTTTTGTTTTTCCATCAATAGTTATTTTCTGACCACGAACATTGCCTGCTATTAAGAATTCAAACTTTTGATTTAAGGGTATTTTTTAATTTTCTTTGTGATTTTAAAAGCCTTTCTGATTTTTCTTTTGTTTCAAGATGAAAATGAAGTTTAGCCACATAAAATATTTTCCTCGTTATTTTATATTCTTGGAGTGGAGTTTTAAAAATTTCATTGAAGTCGAGCGATGCAATATCAACTTTACTACCTTTTGGATGTATCTTTAATACATCCTCAATTTTATGTAGAAAGTTTTCTCCGTCAATAAAAAGAATTGTTTGCTCCATTAATTTTTATTATACATAAAAAAACCTCAGCGGACTTTCGTACTAGCTGAGGCGTTTATGAGAACAATATACTTTATTAGTTACCAATAGTCAAGAACCTATAGTAATAATAATTTATTGTGGAGAAAAAACTTTGTCCCATTTACCTTCCTCAATTATATCCTCAAGATTATGAAAGCTTTTTCCGATCCGATGATCTGTTAGGCGGTTTTGAGGAAAATTGTAAGTTCTAATTTTTTCAGCCCGGTCCCCTATTCCAACATTGGTAACAAATGAATGCCTCATCCCCTTTTTCTTTTCTTCCTCAAGTTGATAAAGTTTAGCATTAAGCAGGTCAAGAGCGATCTTTCGATTTGCACCTTGCTCTCTCTCGCGGCTGGCGGTAACAACAATCCCGGAAGGTCGATGAGTCAGACGGACTGCTGTTGAAACTTTATTAACGTTTTGTCCGCCATGGCCTCCTGATCTGTAAAACTGCCAATCAAGATCATTCGGATTAATTCGCATATCAGATTGAATTATTTGTGGTAGAACAACAATAATACAGGTAGAAGTATGGATTCTTCCCTTTCTTTCCGTATCAGGAATTCTTTGAACTCGATGGACACCGGTTTCATTTTTAAACAAATCAAATGCTCCGGGACCATTTATTTTAATGGTTTTTTCATCAAGGTTAGAATACTTGAAACCTTTTTTTTGGGCAAAAAGTAGATAAGAAGATAATAGCTCCTCCATCCAGAGCTTGGACTCATCTCCTCCGACTCCCGGCAAAGCTTCAATTATTGCAACGTTAGGATTGATTAGCATAATTTTTTAATTACTTCTTCAATTGACAATTCTACTTGTTCTCCCGTTTTCATATCTTTTAGTTTCACAACATTTTTCCTAACTTCTTCAGGTCCTAAAATTATCACATACGGGATATTTTTTTTATTAGCATACTTAAGCTGTTTGTCTAATTTTATATTTGGATCACTGTAAAGATCAGTATTGATATTACTATTTCTTAGTGACTGAGTAATTTTTTGTGACTTGTTAAGTAAATTTTTTTCAAAAACAGTCACTAAAACCTTAGAAATTGTTTTTATGTCTGGAAATAAACCAAGCTCATCCATTGCAAGAACAGTTCTATCGAATCCAATTGCAAAACCAACAGCAGGAATATTTTGTTTACTAAATCTTGATATCAAACTGTCAAACCTTTCACATCCAGCAAGGGATCCACTTTTAAACTCGTCAACAACTATTTCCCAAATCGTGCCATTAGAATAAGAAAAAGATCGAGCTAAAGTTGGCTTGAATTTATAATTTTCCTGCATTCCATAGTTATCTAAGAATTTAAAAACTGTTTTTAAATCATCATTAGGTTGAGAGGAAGCAACTTGATCCAACATTTTTTTGGCTTCGTCAGATGAATAACCTTTTCCAATTAATTCACCAATAACGCCATCTTTCCCAATTTTTTCAAGTTTATCAATTGCAACGATGGCTTTGTAAGGCATGTCTTTATATAAGGCTCGATCATTAATTACTGCAATTGGTTTTTTAAATCCAAGATTTTTGAAAATTTCTATTGTTAAGGCAATTGTTTCTCCATCAGAAGCTCTATCGTCAACTCCAAAAATATCCGCATCACACTGTAAAAATTCCCGATAGCGACCTTTTTGGGGTTTTTCAGCTCGCCAAACGGTTTGAATTTGATATCTTTTAAAAGGCATGGTTATCTTGTCAGGATATTGAGCTATTAATCTACAGGTAGGAACGGTTTGATCATAACGAAGGGCAACCTTACGGCCTCCGGTATCCTCAAATTTGTAAAATAACTTCTCATCTTCCCCAATATTTCCTGTAAAAACCTCAAGATATTCAATGGCAGGTGTTTCTAAAGGCTCAAATCCATAGAGTTCAAATGTTTTTCTAATAATATTAATTACGTACTGACGTTTCATAGCGTCAATAGGTAAGAAATCTCTAAATCCCTTTAAAATCTGTGGTGTAATTTTTTTGTCGTTCATAGTTAGATTATACAAAATTTATAATAATAAAAAAAATCCCGCCGGTGGGCGGGTATGTTGTCTTTATCTACAACAAAATCATCTCCCGCCGTTAAGCTGGATGATGATGTGAACTTGCTAAAATATTGACTTTCATAGCTGAATTATAACATATTATCAATGGTAAACAGTGGTTTCAAGTTTTTCTATCCGTTGGTCATGATTTTCAATCATATCTCGATATCCAATGACAACTTGAATATCTTCCCGAAGTTTAATAATCTCATTTAGAATGCTGTCTTTAAAATTAACTAAATCATCTCTAGTCGCATAATTTTTCAGGTCATCTTTTGTAGCAAATCTTTTCAGGTCATCTTTTGTAGCAAACCGTTTTAAGT
>CAZMBH010000030.1:0-7113 GCA_964564535.1 uncultured Gammaproteobacteria bacterium | reverse complement strand
CTTCTTTAGTGGCAAATCTTTTCAGGTCATCTTTTGTAGCAAACCGTTTTAAGTCTTCTTTAGTGGCAAATCTTTTCAGGTCATCTTTTGTAGCAAACCGTTTTAAGTCATCTTTAGTGGCAAATCCCTTTAAGTCATTTTTAGTGGAAAACTTTCTTGTAAGTGCTTTTTCGATTTTTTTAATATCTTCATCCGTAATCATAGGGTTATAATTTAAACAAAAAATTAATAATAATTCAATCATAAAATACTATAAAGTCTTGTCAACCGCTTATAACCTACAAAAGCATGCGTTTGGATTATTAGAAGAGGAAATTATTGCTTAAATATATTCAGTTTTTAAATAGTTTAATCGAGAGTAACAAAAAATTTTTTTATTTCTTTATTCCTCCAGATTTTTAGATTAACTTTAGATCCAGGACTCAATGTAGAGATCAAATTATAAATAGACTGTTCGTCAAGACCTGAGATATTTCTGCCGTCAATTTCTATAATAATATCTTCTTCCTGAAGTTTAGCATTCTCAGCATAAGAACCCTCAATAACTTGTGTAATATATGCGCCTTCTATGAGCTTGTTTGCAAGGGCGGTCTGTTTATCAATAATACGATAATGAATTCCTATGATAGGGCGGTTAGCGGTTTGTGAGATATAAATTGAAGGTGTTATTGTCAGTTGTTTGTTTGCCTGGGAATTCGATTTATTAGAATAATAACGAGTGAACAAAAAAATAATAGTTAATCCGAATATAACTAACAAAAATTTCTTCATTTTATTTTAATAATTCAATTGCCTTTTCAAGTTGCTTATCAACTTCTTTTGTAAGGGTGTTTCCCTCTTTGATTTCATTGGTAACTTTCATTTTTGGTTCAATACCTTTGCTGTTGATCCAATCGCCCTTTGGAAGTACCCATTTAGCAACCGTAACATGTAATCCTGCCCCTTCACTCAAATCAAGAGCTTCTTGAACCGATCCTTTCCCAAAACTTTTTTCTCCAACTAATTGAGCTCTGTTGTAATCTCTAAGTGCTCCGGCTAATATCTCGGATGCTGAAGCGGAACCTTTATTAATTAATACAGTCATAGGGATTTCTTGCAACAACCCGATTCTTGAAACGTGATATTCTTTGTTTCCGTATAAAGTCGCTTCTTGCTTAACAACGAGTTTTCCCAATGGCAAAAATTCAGAAGCAAGATAAACTGAGCTTTCTAAATAACCACCTGGATTATCACGAAGATCTAAAACCATACCCTTAACTTCTTTATTCAACCATTTTTTGCTAATTTCTTCAACAGCTTTATCCCACTCATCATTTGTGTTGTCTCCAAATTGATTAACCTTAAGAACGGCAATATTTTTATCAATGCTGAGTTCAACCGAGGAAACGATTATTTGTTGCCGGACGATTGTTACCTCAATTTCCTTGCCATTTCTTTCAAGGGTTAATTTTACTTTGGTATTTTTTGGTCCCCTGATTTTTGAAACCGCTTGAGACAGTGACCAACTGTTAGTTGCTGAATCGTCAACTTTGTTGATATAGTCACCAGGTTTCACGCCGGCCGTTTCTGCAGGAGATTTCTTCAACGGAGCAATAACAATAATTCGATTATCTTTTAAACCAAGCTGGGCTCCGATACCTTCAAACTTACCACCCAAATCATCCTTAGTCTGTTTATTTTCCTCAGGAGTAAGAAAAAAAGTGTAAGGATCTTCAACGGATGCGACCATGCCCTTTATAGCTCCTAAATACATTTTTTTGGGATCAATTTTTTTCTGGTCGACATATCTTTCTTGTAATTTATTCCATGTTTCCCAAAAAAGATCAAAATCCATGTTAGAGATTTGAGGATTTGTCATCCGGTTTAAAGAAGTAAAGCGGCTTTTATATTCTCCAAGCTTGTATCCACTACCAAATATGAGAACTATAAATGACAAAACTAAAAGGGTATTGGTTAGCTTATTATTTTTCATTGATAGAAATAAATAGTACTGGAATTACTAACAACAGTGCAATAGGTAAATCTTGTTTTAATAATTTTTTTATAATCATTAATGTTTTTAAATTGAGCAAAGGGGGCTTCTAAATCTTCTGATAATTTAGACAAACTTAAAAAACCTTTACAACCGAGAGCTTCTGCCTTAGATTTATAATATGAAGTTAGATTTTCACAAACGACAACGCTATTAGAAACGTTCTCAGTATAAAAATCTGAATTTTTGTCGAAATAAAATGTTTTTCCACCAAAGCTTTGATTAATATTTTTTGCCGGAAATTCCTCACCTTTCTCTACTTCAACGGACAGTTCATTTTTTTTAATCTTAGAAATTTTTCCTTTGAAGAATGAATTGACGGTATTTTCAACTTCGGTTTTGCTCAATATTGTTATCGAACCGTTAGAATGATTTATTTCTTTAATCAATCCTGAATATTTAGAAATAATTTTTTTATTGGTAAACATTCCTTTGTTTATGGCAATTACTTCGTCTTTTTCAATAGACTCGCCGACAAACTTTTTTAAATAATGAAAGATTTTTTGTGGAGGAACATTAAGGTTTTTTGCAATAGACATATTAACTTCTTCCTCTACTTTTCTTTGTAAGAATGGTGTTTCAAAATCAACCACCTGATCTTCTTTAAGTAAACACTGATCCGACACAGACATGGGAATAGTTATAAGCATAATTATTTATTATATGAAGAAAAAACGCTCAACGCAAACCCTGATAAGATACGTAAGGAATAAGAGCTAAATAACGTGCATATTTTAACTCCTTGGTTAAAATTCTTTGGTGTTTAGCACAAACATTAGTTTTTTCCCGATTCAAAATCTTTTTTCTAGGTGTCAAAAATTTTTGCAAATTATCAACTTCTTTAAAGCTAGGTGTAGCTTTAAATTGACAAAAAAAACATTTCATATTATTTAATAAATTTTTAAAACGGAATATCATCCGGGTTAACAAGCTCTTCCTTTGACGATTCCGGTTTAGTTTCCTCAACTTTTGAAGAAACTTCTTCTTCAACTGGTACTGTCTCAACTTTCTTTCCAGCCTCAATACTTTCTGTCATCTTTCTACCTTCACCGAAAACTATAAAATCGTCTAAAACTATTTCAGCGATTGTTCTTTGAATCCCATCTTTTCCGGTAAAGGTTCGATAGGTCATCCGTCCTTCGGCAAATACCTTTCGGCCTTTGTTTAGTAATTTTCCACAAAGTTCTGCCAATTTCTGCCAAGCTACAACTCTGTGATATTGAACGTCTTCTTTAGTCTGTCCATCGTTGGTAGTCCAGCTACGGTTTGTCGCAATACCAAAAGTGCAAACTGCTGTTCCAGCTGGAGTATATTTCAATTCAGGGTCTCTTGTTAAATTCCCAATTAAAATTATCCTATTTAGTGATCGGCTGGCCATATTCTTATTCTTGGACTAATAACAAATATCTTAAAACTTTTTCGCTTAAATTAAGTTTGTTTTTAAATTCTAATACACTTTTTTTGTCCATTTCAATTTCGAAGTTATAAAATAAAGCCGTGTGATTTTTCTTTATTGTATAAGCTAAGGTTTTTTCACCCCATTTGTCCTCTTTAGTGACTTTGCCTTTGCAGGATTCTATTAATTCCTTAACAGTTTTTGCTTCGGCTTCTTCCTTAATTAAGAAAGTTAATTCATATTTCATAAGTTTATCTGTACTATATATAATACAAGTAATAATGAGAAAAATCAACGGGAAAGTAATAATTATTTTCATTTTTTGGTTATTGGTCGTTGGTCTATTAGTATATTCTAGATTTATAAATCTAGGATGGGGTTTACCATACCCTATGCATCCTGATGAGAGGAATATGGCAACAGCAATTCAGGGACTGAATTGCGTAATTTCAAACCCTGTAGTAGAACTAAGTTCACTACAGGGCCATGAAGTGATCTTTGGTCTACTTCATGGTTGTTTTAATCCTCACTTTTTTGCTTACGGGCAATTTCCTCTTTATTTAGGCTATCTGATTGTTTATATACTGAAGTTTTTTGATGGTGATATGGGTTTGCCAATCAGTTTTGAAGAAGCGACGATAAGTTTGAGAATAATATCGGCAGTAGCGTCGATAATTAATGTATTTGTATTAATGAAAATTATATTACTGATATCAAATATCAAAAATCAAATATCAAAGATACATATCAAATATCAAATATTTTTAATTTTATTAGTCCTAATATTCGCGCCTTTTTTTATTCAATTTTCCCATTTTGGGACAACAGAATCTTTGTTGATGATGCTATATTCGGCTATTATTTATCATTCATTATTATATGTTGATCAAAAAAAAGATACTTTATCTTTTGTTATAAATAGTTCCTTTTTGGTTGGCTTATCTTTGGCTACAAAAGTTTCTTCATTAATTTTTTTAGTTACACCCTTTTTAGTTTTATTATTTAACGTCGAATTTCTAAAACAAAAAACCTCTGTGTTTTTATCAAAAAATTCTATATATTTATTCGCTTATAGACTAAGACTAATGAACAAGATAATGGATTTGGTAATTCTAGTGTTTATTAGTATTGTTGTCTTTTTTATTTTTTCTCCACATAATTTTATTAATTTTAAAGATTTTATCAGCTCAATGAATTATGAGTCCGATGTTGCTTTAGGAAGATCTTTAGTTTTTTATACAAGACAATTTTTTAAGACACAGCCTTTTTATTTTCAGTTATCGAAAATCTTTCCTTATGCTTTGGGTTGGCCGGCATTTATTTTCGGAAGCCTAGGTTTTATCGGACTTTCGTGGAAAGATAAAAAAATTAATCTTCTTCGTTTTGCACTTTTGATTTATTTTATTCCAAGCGCGATGATTTATGCAAAATGGAGCCGGTTTATGGCACCGGCATTTCCATTAATAACAATTTTTGCTGTTCTTTTTGTCCTAAATATTATTTTCCGGCTAAACAAAAAGTTCTGGATTCCCGCCTTCGCGGGAATGACAATGCTGATTATAATTCCTGGAATTGCATATCTTAACATATACCGAAACCCTGATGTACGCTTCCAAGCCTCAGAGTGGATCTATAAAAATATTCCTAATAATAGTTATATTTTATTTGAAACAGCAAATGTTATAGATATACCTATTCCAAATCCCAAATCTCAAATCCCAAATTTAAATTATCAAACTGCTTCGTTTAATTTTTACGATTTGGACGAAAGTCTTGAGTTACAATCGGAATTAAAAAATCATATAGAAAAAGCCGATTATATTTTTATTCCCTCGAGGAGAATATTTGCGAATCATCCAAAAGACAAATATCCGGTTTTGAATAAATACTATGAAGATTTATATTCGGGAAAATTAGGATTTGAAAAGGTGGCGGAATTTGAGTCGTTTCCGAAAATATATAATTTAATTTTTCCTGATGAGCAGGCGGAGGAAACCTGGACAGTGTTTGATCATCCGGTGATAAGAATATATAAGAAAGTTAAGCCTTGAAATGATTGTCATCCCCGTGAAAACGGGGATCCAAGAAAGTCTGGATTCCCGCCTCCGCGGGAATGACATTATTCAGACTAAATTTTTTTTATTGTGTAAGTCTCGCCTTTATCTTCAATTTTAAAACCGGCTTTTTCTATTTTTATTCTTAATCGATCAGACGCGTCAAAATTTCTTTGTTTTCGAGCTTCAAGTCTTCTTTCGGCTAGTGTGATGATATTTGCGTCAATTTTTTCTTCAGTGATGTTGTTTAAATTCAAACCAAATACTTTGTCAAAATCCATTAATAAAAAATATTTTTCATCGTTTGAAATATCTGATTTAATCATGTCCCACATAACGGCGACTGCTTGTGGAGTTTGGAGATCGTTTTCAATTGCCAACTTAAATTGTTGTTTAAAATCAGTTGCTTTTTTTGAAATTCGAGTTAACCCCCCTTCGTCAAGACTACGGGGGGCAGGCGGGTTAGCACCTTTCAAACCTTTAGCAATTTCCTTTAGTCTGCTAAAAGCTTCTTGACTGGCTCGGGCAGATTGCCAAGTAAAATTTAATAATTGACGGTAATGAGTCTGTAGGAACAAAAGTCTTAAAGAAATTGGGTCAATTTTATTTTTTTCCAGATCGTCAAGTTTATAAATATTTCCCAAAGATTTGCTCATTTTTTGTCCATCAACGGATAAAAAATTATTATGAAACCAGATTTTAACAAACTGTTTTCCCGTCGCTCCTTCAGATTGGGCAATTTCGTTTTCATGATGAACTGGAATATGATCAATTCCCCCTGTGTGAATGTCAATTGTTTCACCAAGATATTTCATACTCATCGCCGAACATTCGATATGCCAACCGGGAAATCCTTCGCCCCAAGGGGAAGGCCAATGCATGGTGTGATCGGCAAAACGACCAATCCTTTTTAACCATAAAGCAAAGTCAGCCGGATGTTTTTTCCCCGGATCAACATAGATTTCTTCTCTACTTGCTTGGATTTTATCTTCTAATTTTTGACCCGATAATTTTCCGTAATTTTTGAATTTTATAACATTAAAGTAAACAGCTTCTTTAGTTTCATAAACAAAACTGTTTTGCTTTAATCCATTGATTAATTGAATCATATCTTCAATATGTTCAGTGGCTTTACAGGTAATATTAGGCCGAAGAATATTTAGAGCATCGGTAGTTTTGAAAAAAAATTCAGTGTAAAATTTTGCCACGTCCCAAACAGTTTTTCCGTATTTTTTTGCTCCCTTCTCAATCTTGTCTTCTCCGGAATCATCATCGCCGGAAAGATGTCCGACATCGGTAATATTCATCACATGTTTTACGTTAAAGCCACAATAACCTAAGGATCTTTTTAAAATATCGTTTATAAAATACGCCCTCATGTGGCCGATATGAGTAAAATCATAAACAGTAGGTCCGCACGTATATAACGATACGTTTGGCGGATTTAGCGGTTTTACTTCTTCAATTTTTCTGGTTAAGGTGTTATAGAGTTTCATGAAAATAAGTATAGCAGAGTGATAGTATTTATTATTATAAATAGACACAAATAAATTTTACTGTGGTTGCTGGACCTCTAAAGAAATCAGACTCGTATTTAAAGTATCTTATAGTATAATATATATGTTATAAAG
>CAZMBH010000029.1:0-11656 GCA_964564535.1 uncultured Gammaproteobacteria bacterium | reverse complement strand
TAATTTTAAGAATTGGCCATCGGAGAGAAATCTATAAATAAGAATTATTTAATCGCCCAGTAACTTACTATTGCTGCTGATACTATCACATTCAATGACTTGTTTATCCCCCACATCGGAATTTCAACAATCGTATCGGCTAATTTTAAGGTTTCCGGAGTCACCCCATAGGTTTCATTACCTAAGATTAAGGCAACCGGACTTGAATAAACGGCTTTTTGGTAAGGAATTGAATTTTTCGCCTGTTCAACAGCAATTATCTTAACCTCTGTAGCCTTTAATTCATCAATCGCCTCCCCCGCCGTTTTTCTATACTCCCACGGTACAACTTTATAAGTCCCAATCGATGCTTTTTTAATCTTTGAATTGGGCGGTATTTCTGACTGCCCACAAATATATATTTTTTCAATGGCTAGAGCATCGGCCAGTCGGAATAATCCGCCGATATTATAAGTATCATAAATATTTTCTAAAATAAAATACATCGGGCGACGTTTTATCAGCTTTAACTTTTCAACGACATCTTCTTCTTTAACGTCGCGTAATTCCTTAGCATTGAGCTTCATAGCTATATTATAACCTTATTTTTAATTTTTGCTTTCACTTTTGACTTCTAACTTTTGAATTTTTATTTTTCTTGTCCTATAGTTGACATTTCCCGAATCTTATAGTATAATAGTCGCGTATGAAAAAAATCTTTGGAATTTTCTTCACTTTGTTTCTTGGTATTTGGTTATTGGCAATTCCAGTATCAGCTGGTTGCGGCGGACAGTATGAATCCCCGTGCCAATCATATTCTATGTTTATCGATAAAATGGTTCAAATCCCTGGCACATCAAACTATGTTGATAATCTTTCAGTTTCTGATCCCCGATACAAGCCTAGTGAATATGTCTTGTTTAAAGTAACTATCAAAAATACCTCAACAACTCAGATTGGTGAAGTAACCGTAAAAGATTATGTTCCTTCTTATTTAACACCTGTTGAGGGCCCAGGAACGTTTGATTCGGCTAGCCGAGTCATTACGTTCAACGCCGGATATTTTGCCGTTGACGAACAAAAAACCTATTATTTTAAGATGCAGATCAATTCTCAGGCTAATTTACCTGCTAATCAAGGATTGTTTTGCCTTGTCAACAAAGCCCAAGCCTGGTCAAACGATATGACTGATGATGATTCTTCTCAATTTTGTATCGAAAAACAGGTTGCTACCCCACCAAAGGTGCCTAGTGCCGGACCTGAAATGGGATTGCTATTATTCACAGGCGAACTCTTTGCCCTTGGAACTGGAGTATATATGAAATATAAGTTGGGGAGGAATAAATAATATGACACATCATGAAAGTTCAGTTGGTAAAACTATTAGAACACTAATTACTTTCGTTGGGATTGGTGGTGTGGGATACTTAGGATTTTTAGCAGCAAAATCTTTGATTGATCAAAATGCGGCCCAGCAGTTAAAAGTACTTTATCAACAAGCTACTTTGAACGCTCCAAGTTTAGTCACACCGGGAGTTTTAACATCAACTCCAGAACCAACTCCTTTACCTGGAGTAAGTCCGGTAACACCTACACCAGAAGCTCCTTTTCCAGCTTTCAATCGTCATCTTGCCACTGTACCGCAGTTTTCATCAGGTGAACAGGTAGCAAATTTACGTGGTGGAGATCCATCTAAATGGGTTTTAAAAGCAGAATCAAACAACGTTACATATACTGATGGTAACTTACAGTCAGTAACAGAAACTCGAGCCAAAGGTGAGTGGGTGTATACAGGTGATCAAAAAGATTTGAAATATCCTATGCCTCAATCTGAAGATGAAGCGGCTCAAATGTTTGGAATAGACAGAAGTAATATAATATTAATTAGAATTACTCATGATAAAACCAGTAATTCTTATAGTCCTTGGATGGATAAGTGGCCAGTTTCTGAAGGAATCGTCGTCGGAATTCACTTTATTGAAAATCATGGAACACAAATAGCCGCTTATGATGGAAACCAAAAAATAAAATTACCACCTGGTTGGACAATGGAAATGTATGATGACCGACAAACAGCCAATGATTTAGATAATGTTTCGGCTGTTTTATACAATGATGGAGATTCAACAATGAGCGTAATAACCTCAGGGGCAACACTTTGGTCTATGGCAAATCCGGAAGCGTTACAACTTGAACAAGCTAATCAAGGAATAACAGCTACAGACCATTATATTTATAACGGTAAACAAATTAATAATTTAAGATCTGCTTCTAATTTTGCCAGTCCAATTACTGCCACCTATATTGTTGAACTTAACAGTGATGGAAGATTAGTTATTGTTGGTTTTAATATTCCCGGTAAAGGAATTATTTCTCTCGATTCTCAAAGCGGCCAATTTAATAGAGAGAAAGTTGTTTTCTCAATACCTGTAAAATCAGCGACGGAAATATTAAAAGAGTCTTTCTCTTTGGCTGCGGGAACAGGACCAGCGAGAGTGACTAGACCTCAGGCTCTAGGTAAAGGTACGATTGCTTTTCAAAAAGATCAATTTAGGGGTCGAAAAGGATATGGTCAAAATCAAATTGTTTTTCGAGCTTAAATATAGTAAATAATATTAAAACCCTCCTTTACTGGAGGGTTTTTTTATCTTATAGTAGTATCTTTTTAGCTTCGATTGTGGTATAATGTTACCATATGAAATATCTTATAGAAAAATATAACCATCAGGACAGTCTAATCGTTATTTCTTCATATCCAGAAAAAAATACTCGGTATAGCCAAAAAGTTTGTGCCGTTGGTGGCTTTACAAAAAACATCACTAATAATTTACCGGGGCGTAAAATAATCTTTACCACAAAGCTCGGCTACAAAAAAGATGAGATATACAAGGAAAAAAATAGTTTGGTGTATAGAATTATCAAAAGAAATAATTTGCTTTCTTTTGTTAAGCTTTTTTTAACCATAAAAAAATTTACTTTAGTCAAAAAAGTTCTAATTCAATTTGAATTTTCATCTTTTGGAGACACTTTTACAACCATATTCTTTCCTATTCTGTTAATATGCCTCAAGCTCTTGGGTAAAAAAATATACTTTGTTTTCCATCAGGTTATATATGACCTTAATAGTCTAACCGAGTACTTAGGATGGGAAAAGCACGATTGGAGGCTTCCGTTTTTTAATTTTTTCTTAAAATTATTTTATAAAATTAACGTTGCTCTTTCCGAAAAAACCATTGTTCTTGAAGAAGAATTCAGACTAAGAATATTAAAAATAATTGATCAGCCTCAAAAAATAATCGTTATTCCTCACGGAGTTGATGCAAATTTGAAAAAAATTAATCAAAAAGTCGCCCGAAAAAAACTTAAAATCGAAAATAAACCGACTATTTTGTTTTTCGGCTATTTGACCTGGTATAAAGGGGCTGATTTGATGATTGAAATAGCCAAAACTAATAAAAAGTTTAATTTTATTATCGCCGGTGGGCCTTCGTTTACTCAAAAAAGAAAGGATCATTATCAAAAATATTTGCGCAAATTTTCTGCCTTACCAAAAAATCTTAAAATCACAGGCTTTGTTAAAGAAAGGCAAATCCCTCTCTATTTTTCTGCTTCCGATTTAGTAATTCTCCCCTATCGGTCAATGATTTCATCTTCCGGACCATTGTCTTTGGCCTTTAGCTTTGAAAAACCAATAATTTTATCTAAAAAGCTCAACCCCTATGTTAAATCTAAAGACTTTAAAACGAATCTTAAAAAATCAGGATTAAGTGAAGCTGGATTATTTAAAGGTTTTGAAATAAATAAAAAAATAATCTTTAATAATAAGCTTAATTTTAGACTAATTCATTTTTCAAAATTAATGAAAACAACACGCTACTATGAAAAGATTTCCAAAGAATATTTAAATACCTTACAATAAAAATATGTCAGGGTTTTTGAAAAGAAATAAATTTGAGTTGGCTATTTTTTTTATTATCTTTTTGATTCTTGGTTTTTTTGTTTCAAAAACATTTCTTTTTTATGACGATATCACTTTTTGCTTTTCTGCTATTACAAAAGATTATTTAAACTTTTACAAAAATTACATAAAAGATTATGGTTTTTTCAGACCCTTAGCTTTAATTTATTACTTTTTTATTTACAACTTGTACCTAATTTTACCAAGGCTAACTCATTTGATTCCTTTAGCTTTACTGACGATAACTTCTTTTTTAATATTCAAAGTGCTTTCTCGTCAGGGATTCAATAAAAAACAGTCACTAGCCGTCAGTATTTTTTTCCTCTCATTACCTTTTGTCACTGAAGCATATAGCTGGCTTTCTGCCAACACCAGCATTATCGTTTTATTTATTTTTTTCTTCCAAATTTATTTAATAGAAAAAAACTTTATTAAAAAAAACTTATTAAAAATTATTTTAACTTTGCAGATGATATCGGTATTTTTTTATGAATCGACAATTTTTATGTCCTTCGCACTTGCATATTTGCTTTATAGCAAGGGAAAAGTTAAAAATAAGCTACAATTGGCCCTTTTCTCTATCTTTCCAATATTTACTTATATTATTAGCAAGATTGCTATACGACCACAATTTGAAAATAGAAGTAAGTTTATTTCAATATCTGAGGCATTCTCCCATTGGCAGGTATTTTTATCACAATTAAAAATGTTATTTTCCAATAATTATCTGCAAAAATTTTGGAGTTTAGAATTTATAGACGGCTTAAGTTTTATCAAAAGCAATGTTTTCATATTAATTTTGTTGATTAGTGTTATTATACTTATTACTTTTAAACTATTTAAAAATGAACAAGATTATAAGAAAAAAATTTCTCGTTCTCATATGTATTTCTGGTCTTTAGTCCTCATTTTGAGCCTAATTCCTTTGAGCTGGCAAACAGATTACCTACCCTTCAGAACGCTGATTTTACCAATACTTATTTTTTTAATTTGTTTACTTTTTATATTCAACTTGATTTCAAATAATAAAAAAGTAAAAAATACACTTCGCTTATTTATTATTCCATTTAAAGTTATTTTTATAATAATGACATTTATTTTCCTTACAATACAAATTTCTATGATTAACCAATATGTTAGTCAATTTACATATGACAATAAAATAGTTTTAGAGATAAATAAAAAATTGGAAGATTCTGGATTTGAACATCCTTACCGTAGTAATTTACTATTAAAAATAGTCCCAAATAATAATGTTGGAAGAATGGTTTATGGAGATTATATATATGGATTATTTCATAATTATTGGTCAGCGGAAGCTTTGTTGGACCTTAACTCAGGCAGTTTTTCTAAATTAGGAATTGAATTTTCAGACGAAAATAACTTTTCTTCAAGTATTCTTAAAGAAGATTTTTTAAAACTTAGGCCACTGACAATTATGAGTTTTACTGATAATCAAAGCTGTTTAAGAAAAGAATGTTGGAAAGTCGAGGCTGTTTATCAAAATAAATACAAGTGATAAAAAAAATAATTTTTAAATATAGATATCAGTTCCTTCTTACTATCATCGTCTTTATTTTGTTTTTGGTTAACTATAGATCCGGTACACATCTCTCCGGGTGGGACAATCTGCAGACAGAATTAAACCCATGGTTAGCTGTCAAACGGGCGTTTTTTAGCGTTTGGGAAGAGTATCAGAGTTTTGGCTTGACGGCGGGAATGGCCCATGCTGCCGATCTACCCAGAGCTGTTTTTCTTTGGATAATGTCTTTTGTAATTCCACAAAATATGATCCGGTATTTTTATCATTTTTTGATGTTGTTATTAGGAGGCCTAGGAATGTTTAAGGTAATTGTAGGTCTGGATCCCCGTCTTCACGGGGATGACAATAAAATTTTTGCTTTCTTCGGCGCTTTATTTTATATGCTGAATCTTGGAACTGTCCAAATTTTTTATCTTCCTTATGAGGCATTTTCTACATTTTTCGCTTTCTTGCCATGGGGAATATGGATTTTTTCAAAAATAATCAACAATGGAACAATGAAACAATCGAACAATTGGAGGCTTTTTTTCCTGATTAACTTACTCGGCGTCCCCTCATTTTATACACAACAGCTTTTTATTGTTTATTTGATGGTTTTAGGTTGTTTTGCTTTAATAAAAATTAAAAATTTAAAGCGAATATTATTGGCTTTTTTTCTGATTATAATTATTAACTCATTCTGGCTTTTGCCGCAGATATACTTCCTCAAAACTAATGGTCAGGTAGTCACGGAAGCTAAAAATAATACTCTGTCGACTGAAAGTGTCTACTTCCAAAACTATGAAAAGGGAACAATTGATAATTTTTTGCGTCTTGAAGGATTTTATTTCGACTTAAAAGGCCGGGATAATACTTTTCTTTTCGCACCATGGAAAGATCATTTTAGCGGGATTTTTGGAATGCTTCCCTTCGTCTTTGCAGGGTTAATGGTTATTGGCTTAACCTCCGCGGTTAAGGAAAAGCAAAACCAAGAACAAACCGCGGAGGTTTTTCCAGGTGGCTTTTTAATAATTTTTGTGCTTTGTAGCATTGGTTTACTTTTGGCAACACCTCCTTTTTCTTGGATAAATGAACTAATTAGGCAAATCCCTATCATTAATCAGATTTTCCGCTCCCCTTTCACAAAATTCATCATTCCTTATTCGCTTATTTACAGCTACTTTGTAGCTAAGGGAATTCAAACCACCATAAATCTAACCCCCGCGGTTAAGAACCAACAATACAAAGAACAAACCGCAGGGGTTAAGAAAATGCTTGGTATTTTTTTCTTAGTTATTTTCTTTTATGCACTTCCATCTTTTAAAGGCTTTTTCTTCTCCCCTGAAATGAAAGTAAAAATTCCCGAAGATTATTATTCAGTTATTGATTACTTTAAATCCGAAGGAAAAAACAGCCGGATAGCCTTACTTCCCGACTATACTTTTTGGGGCTGGTTTTTTAATAAGTGGGGCTATAACGGAAGTGGATTTTTATGGTATGGAATAGAGCAGCCGATTGTATCACGTACTTTTGATGTATGGAGCAAAGCTTCGGAAAGCTACTTTTGGGAATCTAAAACGGCTTTTGAATCTGAAGATATTAATAAATTAACCGGGGTTTTTGATAAATATGATATAGATTATTTATTGTTAGATAAATCTTTAATACCTGTTGTATCAAGTTACAAAGCCTTACAATATGATCGGGTTAACGAACTACTGACGAAAAGTCCTAATGTTACTCCCATTTTTTATGGTGAAAATATTTATTTATATAAGATTAATCATAGTTATTTCTCAAAAAATTTTGTCAGTCTAACTTCCGATTTACCTAGTATTACTCCCCAAGTTAATCTTACCAATGACGATCAGGCTTTTTTGGAAAGTGGTTTTTATGGTTATGATCGAAATATAAAGCCTGACATTTTTTACCCATTTTTGAGCTTGACGAGTCAAGTAGCTTCCCTGGATAAAAACTGGCAGATAACTGAAGATAATAATTATTTTTATTTAAAAACGCCGATAAACATTGATATAAACAATTTTGAACTATCACTCAATAACACTTATGAAGAAACTATTCTAATTGACAATAAGCCCATCAAAATTTCTTTGAAAATTGAACCCACGATTCAAAATAATGTTTTGGTGATAAAAATCGAAAAAAAAATTATTAAAAATTACAGCATTAATTCTGACCAGCCGCCCGATTTTGGCTTTACAGATTTAACCCTTTCTCAAGACTTAGGTTATCTTTTAAGAACAAAATCAATTAACGATTCTGGCCTGCCATTATTTTTTTATATTATTGATGAAACGAAAAAACAAAGCTATCTCGAAGACCGCTTGAACAATCAAATCAATTATTTTATTATCCAACCAAGATATAAATATGGTCTTGGCTATACTTTTGCCTTCCAAAATAAATCATTCAAAAATCTAACCGCCTCAAATAATCTTGAGGAACTATCACTCTATCTTTTTCCTCACAAAGCTTTAAAAGAGATGAAATTTGTTCGGAAAGATTATCAACAACAAAAGGTAAATTTTTCTAATAGTTTTGAAGCTAAAAGAATCAATTATTTTACCTACAAAGTCGTCTTAAGCAATGAAGCAATGAAACAATCGAACAATATAACTCTATTTCAATCCTACTCCCCCGGCTGGATTGCTTTTACTAATGGAAAGCTTCTCAATCATGTTTTAATTAACAACTGGGCCAACGGATGGCAGCTTGACGACGAACTAACCCCTAATCCCTATTCCCTAGTCACTATAATCTTCTGGCCACAATATTTGGAGTTTTTGGGGTTCGGACTGTTAATTCTCGTCTTTACATTGATAATGCTATAAATCTTTTATTAGCTCTCCTATTTTTACTTTTAAAGTTTTAGAAATTCTGTGAAGAAATTTAACTGACGGATTGGCTTTCCCCTCTTCTATTTCAGCTAAATAACTTCTGTCGACATCTGATTTATCAGCTACCTGAAATTGCGACAGTTTTTGTTTTTTCCGATAAAATACTATGTTTTCTCCAAGCCTCTTATAATAAAAATTTCCTCGAGCCATGGAGCAATCATATTAGAACAGAAAGCCAAAATCAGTCGGTTATAACCTACAAAACATGTATTTTAGGTTGATACGACAGAATATTTTCCTCGATATATGACATTTTTCAATTAAACTAACTTTTGCCAAGCTTGTCATAACCTCCGAGGTTGTGTGTTGATCGGCTATAGCAATCTAAAGTGTTATTCTAAAACTAATTTTTTAATGTGTTTTAGATCTCTTTGATATCCTATGTTATTCTCGACAAATTCTTTATAATCGTCCATATCGTTGATGGAAATTTCCTTCATAAAATCTTTTAACAATTCTTTATCGGTGATAAAGTCTTTGTAGGATGAGAAAATCCAATCCTCTGGTTTATCAACAAGCCGATTGGTCGTTGGATTAAGATGGACATAGCGAGAAACATGCAAAAGCTGCTCGTTAGACCGTATTTCTACGGCTTTAAAACTATTTTGCCATAGAGGACCTTTCCGACCAAATTTAATATTAAAATAACGTGTAAAACTGTTTTCTACATCACTTATAAATTTTGAAAAAGAACTGTCTTTGAGTATTTTTAACAAAAAATGATAATGATCAGGCATAATACAATAAGATAAAATCTTACAAAGTGAATTCTCAACCGGATAAATAATATTTTTGTATTCAAATTTCTTTCTCACAACAAACTGTGAATAACTCTTTGTCACTAAATGACTATTATAATATTCAAATACATTTAGAAATCTTTGACCATTATCAATGTTCTTAAATATTCCATAATCAGAAATGCTTTTATTAAAAACATGGTAAATTTCCCCTTCAATAAACTTATCTTTCCTCCTCATAGAATATTCATAAAACTGATAATACGGCCGATCTTGTCATAACCTCCGAGGTTGTGTGTCGGTCGGCAGTAATAGACTAAGTTGTTAATAAGTTCATATTTTTTTTAATAGATCGCAGATTTTTATTCTTAATATCCGGCAGAGCTTGTTGAGAATTTTTACAGAGGGATTTGCCATTCCCTTTTCTATTTTAAAAAGATAGGACCGGTTAATATCACAAAGTAAACAAAGCTGTTCTTGAGTCAGCTTTCTTTTTTTTCTCAGACGAAAAATAACCCTCCCTAAATTTTGATAGAAAAAACTCCTATCCATGCCAAAAATAGCATAATAAAACAAAAAGTATCCGTCAATCGGTTATATCCTACAAAAGTAATATTTTAGACTGCTGGGAAAGGATTATTTTGATGATATAGGCTTATGTTATAATATTCTCTTATGAAGCTCTCAATAGGTACAGGTGGAACTCAACCCATAACAATAGCCTCCCATTCCTTATAAAAATAACCCTCCCCCACCCCAGAAAGGCAAGAATCATCACAGAAAGAAGTGTTACAGGTGAGATAGTCCATTCAAAACCTCCTCAAATATCATTATGATTTATGAACACAGTAACCTTAAAGAGTTGTTTTCATTATTTTAATCTTCAATAAACTTATGAACTCAATAAAAACTCACATTATCATTTTTTCCCGTGGTTTTATGTTTTAGTAAACTTTGGTTATAGTACTCAAATGCTTTATTGATAGTTATTTCTAACTCGTCCGTAACATTATCCCTAATCTTATACTGAAAATGGCCCATCGCACCACCTTGTCTTTCCAAATTCTTTAACTGAGAATGTTCTGCTGCAAGTGAGTAAACTCCTGGGCTTGGAATTAAGGGACTATATGTATTTTCAAGTACTTTCCATTGCCCATAATCACTATCATCGTTTTCATTACTAAGACATAGCACAAAACATGTCCCCTCGTTTGGTCTAGCCGGCACTCGGAAATTAACCTCCACAAAAGAAGTAATTAGTTGGCCTTTGAGTTTTATTGTCTCTATATAAGGTTGAATCCGCATGTTAAGTAAATCTATCCCACCCCAAATAATGGTGTAATTATCTTCACTTCCTTTACTTAAAAAAAGTTTACTTTCCGGCACCGCTTGATTAAAATTTTCAATTGCTTTTTCCACTAGAGTTATGAATTCCTTAATTTTAACCTTATTCATTTTTGTTCTTTCAATTCTTTGATCTTGACGACGATGCTCAGCTGCCTCTTCTTGCGTTTTCTTTGTGTGAAGCTGTTGAGCTAAATTGACTGCATTTTGTAAAGATGGTGAAAGTGGTCCGGTTACAGGTGAATGTTCAAGTTCCTGCAATATCTCATCAACCGATTGGTAACGACTAGTCGCGGATTGCATCATCATTTTATAAATAATGCCGTCTAACTTTGAGGAGATTTGAGAATTTAATGACCTTGCCCTAGGTCGGTCCCCATACTTATGCAGATTTTCCAATTCTTTAATATCTGCAGAAGAAAATGGTAGTTGTAGGGTCGTAATTTCATACAAAACTATGCCTAGTGAATAGATATCTGTAGCTGGAGTCATTTTTCCCAAAGACCAGCTTTCTGGAGCCATGTAAATATAGGTACCCCATCCTTTATAGGTCCTTGTTCTTGTTGCTTGATCAATATGTTTTGCTAATCCAAAATCTGAAAGTTTCAAAATATCTCCAACAAATAACATATTTTCTGGCTTGATATCCCGATGCAAGGCTGATTTATGAACCGTTTGGAGTCCCAACAACGTTTGTTTGAATATCCCTAATAAGGCTGATTCTTTAAAAAATTCTTTCTTTGTTTTCTGCTCATCAACTAATTTTCGAAGATTGCCATTATCGGCAAACTCCATAACAAGATAGTAATCCTCTGTCGAACTATTTGAGGGTTGGATAAATTCGTAAGATCCAATTACATGCTTCGCTTTAAGAGATAAAGCATGTTCTGCTTCTCGTTCCCAATCAATGAATACATTGTCATCTTGGCCTAACTGTTTTTGAAATACTTTAATTGCAACAAATTTATTATTTAATTTGTCATTTGCTTTATAAACTTGACCGAATCCACCACTACCGATCCGTTCGATAATTTCATACTGTTTTTTCTCTATTTTTCCATCAAGAAAATTATTCATTTATTAATTTGATAAAATGCTTTTTACTTATACCTTTCTAACTCTTTCCCTATTTCAACAGGATTGGCAAACGATCCACCTTCCTGAGCAAGTAGCACCTCTATCTTTGCCAAATTTT
>CAZMBH010000028.1:2030-11706 GCA_964564535.1 uncultured Gammaproteobacteria bacterium | reverse complement strand
ATAACAAATCTTCATTTGTGTCATTCCCGCGAAGGCGGGAATCCAGACTAAAATCACCATACAAAAAGGTAATAATAGACTGGATCCCCTCCTACGAGGGGATGACAGTGTTGATGATTAAAAATTTAACTGTTTTATTTTAGTCTTATAGTTCTCAAAAACACTATATCAAAGTAGTTATTTAATAGATCATTTACGCACCTTTACTTAAGGAGTCCAAAAATTCCTGATTATTCTTGGTTTTGCTTAATTTTTCAGTTAAGGCCATTAGTCTTTCTTCGCCATTTAACAAATTCAGCATTCTTCTCAAAGTATTAACTTTATTCATTGTTTCTTTATCAAATAAAAGCTCTTCATGGCGTGTTCCTGATCTCTCAGCGTCGATTGCCGGGAAAATTCTCCGGTCGGCAAATTTACGATCAAGATGGATCTCCATGTTTCCGGTTCCCTTTAATTCTTCATAAATTAAGTCATCCATCCGTGATTCTGTTCCTACTAAAGCCGTTCCAACAATGGTCAAGCTTCCGCCTTCTTCACAGTTACGGGCCGCTCCCAAGAATTTTTTGGCCGGATAAAGAGCTGAGGGATCAAATCCTCCGGACAAACTTCGACCGCTGTTGGTAACTGATAAATTTAAAGCTCTAGCTAATCTGGTAACGGAATCTAATAAGATAATGACGTCGTACCCGACTTCAACCAGTCTTCTCGCCCTGTCTAAGGCTAAATTAGCTACTTTTATCTGTTGGCGTGGTGATTCATCAAAGTTTGAGGCAGCCACCTCACCTTTAATAAATCTTTTAATTTCATTAACTTCCTCTGGCCGTTCTCCAATTAATATCGCCATCAGATATGCTTTTGGATAGTTCGTGCCAATTGCCTCAGCTATTTCTTTCAAGAACGTCGTTTTCCCTGCCTTCGGCTGGGAGACTATCAAGGCCCGTTGCCCAAAGCCTACCGGGGCAATTAAATCAATTATTCTTGTTGATAAAACATCCTTTGTTGTTTCCATCTTCATCTGTTTATTTGGATGGAGAGCGGTTAGTTTTTCAAAGTCTTTCCGTTTGGCACTTTGTTCTTCCGTCATTTCAATTCCATTGATTTTTTTGATCAGAAGTAAAGAGTGAAATCTTTCCCCTGGCTTGGGTGGACGAGCTAAACCTTCAACTTCATCTCCACGGCGAAGCCAGAATCTGCGGATTTGCGAAGTGGAAACATAAATATCGGCGTCCGGTGATAAAACATAGTTCTGTCTTAAAAATCCATAGCCACCAAAAGTAATATCTAAAATCCCCTTCGCCTGATAGCTGATTTTTAGATCTTCCTTCAGCCTTTCTTCAACAGGCATATCATACCGAGGAGTCGGCAAATTAGGCTTAGAAACCATAATAGGCTTCTCTTCCACAGATACGATCGGTTTTGACTCCACTTTATCAATCAACTTTGACATATCAAGTGGAGAATCAACGTTTAAATTTTCTACCTTATCCTTTGAGGATTTTTTTAATGCTACCATAGATGATAATGAAGAACCAGAGATCCTCCGTTAAAAGGGTTGTTTTTGTCTTTTTCCCTTGAGAAAGTAAAGGGTTAAATGCCTTTCGCTGAAAAAATTCAGCAAAAAAATCATTTTTCTCAGGACCGCTTAGCGACCCCAATTCCCTTGATTTGAATTGCGTAAAGAAAAAGATTTTATTTATCTCCCTATTAGGAGGATCTACGTTCAGTATACAAAAGTAAATCTATTTGTCAAGACTTAGATGATTTTTTAATATATAAAGCCATCCCGATTGTTACAGAAATAAGCAAAACAAGAATCAAAAAAACAAGAATAAATTTGCTGTTAATTATGTTTTTTATCGTGTTTGAAATTCCTTCTTTTGAATTGGTTTTAACGTTTTTTTCAATTTCATTTAACTCTCCAGTTGCAGGATTAATAATCGGCTGATTGTTTTTTGTTGAACTCATCAAATTTAATTTTTCACTTTCAAGATACGGTTTATTCATCTCAACAAATTTTGAGGTGGTTACAACTTTAGGAACGCCGCCTTTTCCATCACTGATTTCAAAATAATATTCAGGAAATGGAAGATTCTTTCCATATATAGTGAAAAAGCCAGTATCATCAGCCGTAGTTGAATAGAAAACAGTGTCGCTGTCAATCAGTTTAACTGTAATCTTAGCTTTTGGCATAGGCTTCCCGGAATCGTCATACGCATATCCTTCAACGTAATTTAATATCGGCTCATAGCCGGTTAAATTTTCGTCTTGGAAATTAATTTTTGAAATATCGATATTATTCGATTTAATAATCGGTAAGGTCAGTTTAACTTTTTCGGCAACTATGTATAAATATTCCTGAGCAACTTTATTTTTATCAATATTAATGGTGAAATTTCCATATTTGTCGGCATTAACACAGTTTCCATAGACCTTTTTTGTTTCCTTGCCGATCAAACAAACTTTTGCCCTTGGAAAAGTTACTCCGCCTTTAAAATTGACAAAATTACCCATATCCGCCGACACAACTGTAGATTTGATTATATATACTTCCTTCTCGGGAACCGAATACGGGGTTTTTTTGGCAACCAGTGGAATATCATGATGGTATTTTGAAAAATCAAAATCCTTAGGGGGACTTTGAGGAATTGGGACTTCATGGAAGATATCTCCGGGTAAATAAATATCTGAATAAATAATTGAATAATTAGGATTAAGTTTGATGTTTCGTGTAAACAAATGTGTTTCCGGAGCATCTACTGACATCTGGTAGTCGTCTTCTTTGGAAACTAAAATGTTATAAATCCCATTATCTAATTTTGTGATGTCATAATTGTTGTACGGCCCATCAATAACTGCCGGTTTGCCAACGCTATCCAACAAGGTCACTTCTATTCCCGACATTGGTTCAAGTGATTGACTGTCAAACACCCGTCCAAACGGGTCCCAGAAAAAAGTAATACAGTCTTCCTGAAGACCTTCTTGTGTAAGATTAATAGTCGGCCCAACATTGTTAACCGTTCCTAACTGTTGGGAAGCATTTTGTTCGCTAACTGGGGTTCCCGCTCCAGCTCCCATCTCTTGTGGTAAAACTTGTCCATCTCCAATTGCATAATAACTCCATTTAACATGAGCCGCATATTGATTGTAAATTTGAATACTTACATCACCTCCTGGGACAACACCAGGAGTTACAGGGTCAGATAGCAATCCTGAAGAATTCATCATTTTAAAATCAGTTATTTGCTGCCAACCTGCCTTAACCTCCACTTCTTTAGCTAATTTCTTATCTAGTTTTGAAGGGTCATCGCAATATTTATGTTTGCTGGCATCGGGACCCTTACATGTTTTTATTTGATTATTAGTATCCTCGATATTACCATTTTCCGTATTGTGAAGCCATATAGTACAACCTGTCGAGGAAATACATTTTCCGCTTAAATTAAGAATTACAACCATAACTAGTTTGTCTTTCCTTGGTTGGGTTTTTGAATCAGCCTCTCCATGGAGACAAGTTCGGGTTGAACCCTGACTCATAATTGAACTGATATCGGTAATCTTAGCAGCAGTAACCGGTCGTGAGATAAAAAATAAAGGAAAAAACAACAATAAAACTGCAGAAAAAAACTTCTTCATAAATTGATTATGACAGGATTTTTGTTTACTGTCAACTATTTTTATCTGTTATACTTTTTTTAATGAAAAAAACTTCTTATATTTTTTTATTTTTTCTTCTTATTGTCCTTATTTTTATTCTTGGGGTTCGTTATGGACAAAAGGTGGAAAAAAATAACAAAGTTGTTGATTACATATTGTCAATAACCCCATATCCCACTTACACCCCCTACCCGACTCCTGAATTGACGAAAACTACCACTGTTTCACCCACAATAAAATTTAAAAAATGAAAAAATTATCTCTTGCCTATTTCGGATCCCCGGATTTCGCTGCTGATTTTCTGGAAAAACTAATTACCGATACTTCAATTAATCAATTAATTGAAGTGAAGTTAGTTGTCACCCAACCTAACCAAAAAGTCGGCCGCAAACAAATCCTAACCCCTACTCCGGTTAAAATAATTGCAAATAAGTATAAAATTACTAACAACGTGTCATTCCCGCGGAGGCGGGAATCCAATCTAGATATTCCTTTTAAAAAATGTAATTATAGTCTGGATCCCCTCCTACGAGGGGATGACAAAAAAATATCTATGAATTTGGAGTTTGATGTTTTTAAAAAAATAGATCTCGGTCTTGTTTATGCCTATGGCGACCTTATTCCAAAAGAATTGTTATCCTTGCCCAAATATGGTTTCTGGAATATTCATCCCTCTCTTCTTCCAAAATACCGCGGTCCCTCCCCGATTGCCACCCCCTTGATAAACGGCGATAAAATTACCGGGGTAACCTTAATCAAAATGGATGAGGAGATAGACCATGGACCAATTATTGCTCAAGAAAGTTATACGATCAAGGATACGGATTATAGGACGGATTTAGAGAAAAAATTGACGGATTTGGGATTTGAAATGTTTAAAAAAATTATCATTCAGTTAACGGGTTCACAGGTTAACGAGTTGAAAACAAAAGAACAAAATCATAGCGACGCAACTTACACGAAAAAGCTTGAAAAAAAAGATGGGTTTGTAGAAATATCAAAGCTCAAAGATCAAATATCAAAAAATTCTAGAGAACTATTTAATCTGTTCCGCGGATTAACACCATGGCCAGGAATTTGGACTATTTTGCCAAACGGCAAGCGACTGAAAATCACCAAATTATCCCTATTCCCTAGTCCCTATTCCCTAGTCCCTATTCGTGTTCAACTGGAAGGAAAAAACGAAGTTGACTTCTCTACCTTCAACAAGGCCTATAATATCTTCTAAATATGCTATAATTAGAACTATGTCAATAACACTGGAGCATTCTAAGAATCCCGCTACTGAATCGTTAACGTCGAAAGAATTGCAATTGGTTTTTAGCTTAAAAAATTATTTAGGTCATTTTTATGGTAGGTTACCATTAAGCCCACAATTAAGAAGGGAAAGAGGGGCTATTAGAGAAAAAGTTTTTATGAATGCTTTGCAAATTATTGCAAGAAATAATAAACAGGCCGCACAATACTCACATAAAGACTTTGATGATATTATTACCCAAGAAAAAGACATTAGAGGACCCTGTTCTCTAGGAATTAGCATTTGTATTGATGGAAGATTAATAATTCCTTTCATTGCTGGAAGATTAATTAAAGCTCATGAAGCAAAAGCTGGATTAATAGAAATTGAAAATTCTCCTATCGACGGAAAAAATGAAATAAAATCTGGCAGATTGACTGAGGCTATTAAAAAAAAGGCTGAACAAGGAGATTTATTAGAGATTTTATTTGCACATATGAGTTTGCATGATAAAGAGCATGGTTGTGGAGCAATGCTAGGCTTAAAAAAGAAATATAACATTCCAGACAATGTTGATTTAGTTAAAAATAATCTTAAAATTCATGAAAAAAGCGCACTACTAATTAAAAAACTTTTTAATAAAGTACAAGAACAATCGAATAAGTCTAAATTAAAAAGGGTGGCTATTACGGCTGTTTATGATACTGATCATATGGGTGTAATTTTAGGTTACGATAAAAAAATTAAATATTCAACTACGGAATTAACAAAAAAAATTGCTCCTAAACTTTATAAACTATTAACTAGCAAAGGAAATAACGTCCTTACACCTGGAATATTAAAAAATGTTTACACAGATCCTGAACATGCTTATAATTTGGAAGCCCTTATAGCCGAAACTATTCCAACATTACTTGAATTGAGAGAATTTTCTGAAGTAACTGATAAGTATTTTGACAACTACTATAAAGACCTTAATAAAAACCAACTACAAGCATTAAGATATTTTTTGGCAAGAACAGTAGTTTTCCAATATCTTTCAGGCTCATATGAACAAACTGATCACCCAAATGCTTATCACGCAGAAGATTTTCAATCGATTACGCAAGATGGACCAAACATTGGGCAATTTATGGTAGATTCTCAAGTGTTTGGTGCCGGACCATTGAGTCATGAAGATGCCGTTGGTCATATTATTGACCAGACAAAATTAATGCAAACATATTCTGAAAGCAAACCTCCATATGTCTTATTTATAGTTAAATCTGTTTCTGAAAACATTCAACAAGAAAGTATGGAAAGAATAAGAGGCATTAATAGAGAATATTATATGGATATTATTGGTGATCCTCAGATACAGGCCCTTATGAGAGTTGGTCTATTGGCTCCCATTCCTGCAATAATTAACGATAAAACGAGGGAGGTCATTGAGATACCTGATTTTGCTATTTAAATATTATTATTAATAATCAATTTTCTTATCCCCTCAAACAGCTTCTCCATCACCCATAAATTATCAATCTTTATTTTGGCCAAAGGTCGGATAAGGTAACTTGATCGGCCGGAATAAAATAGATACCATCTTTTTTCCCAAAATAATTTTTAGTGACAAGTATTTTTTTAACTTGAAACGGAAACGACTTGATTTTAAGTGATTTGATATCGTCGTTGGTAATTTTTTCTTTATATTTCACTTCAATAGCCAATTTTTCTTTCGGTAAATAGAAATCCAGTTCCGAAGAATTTTGAAAATAATAAAACTCAATATGATCCTTATTAAGCTCCGAAGCTATAAAATTTTCGATTAATTTTGCTTTTTCCGAAGGGGAATTATAAAATTTTTCAACAGCAGAAAAATCAAGGACCCCAGAAATAAAACTAGTAAAAAGCCAAACTAAATAAGGATCGGTTGTATAATATTTTTTATTTTTCTTAAGAATTACCCGTTTTTGGCTAATATCATAAAATTTTGTTTCTTTGAGGAATAAAGAGTCCGCTAAAAAATTCAAATATTCAATCGCGGTATTTTTTGAACCTAACTCAGCTTCTTCAGCTATATTAGTATAAGAAGTTTGAGACGATAACGAACTTAAAATTTTTTTTACAACCTCCCTTAAAAAATCTTCTTTTTTTCCGGCCTTATAAAGATCACTCCGCAAAGTTTGTAGATAAAGATCATTATTTGAAGATTTATAATTAATATTCTTCAAAAATCCACCGGTTATTAAGAATTCTTCAAACAATCTCTCTACTTTGACTAATGTTTTTAATCCTTTTTTCTTAATATCAATCTTTTTTAAAGTTAAAAATTCTCTAAATTTTATCGGTAAAAAGTTAATATCTTGTCCTTTTCCTCGTCTTCCCGGCATAAACTCACCGCTTTTCTTTAATTGAATACTCGAAGAACCTGATAAAAAAACCGTTGAGTTTTTTAAAATTCCTGCATCAACCAACCACTTTAAAGCATATGACCAGTTTGGCACGGAGGAAACTTCATCTAAAAAAATTGCTCTTTTTGGGTAATTCTCTCTTTTGTCATATTCTCTAATCAGATCAATTATGTCCTGACGGTTTGACAATGCATCACAGTTAAAAAAAAGAATTGCTTTCGGAGGAAAATTCAACCTCAACAACCGTTGGATATATAATTTAATTGCGGTACTTTTGCCTGTCTGTCTTGGCCCGGTAATAATATTGATATCGCTTTTGTGCAAAGGTAGACCGAGAATGCTTTTTGGTTCATATTTATACGTCAGACGATCAAACTCTTTAATTTTTTCATCTTCATCTATAGAAGCTTTTTCCTCCCACCAAGGATTTTGTAATTCTACATAAGTGTAGTCAATCATACTGACTATTATATACCTTTATTAGTCATTGTCAATAACTATATTTATATATTATTCTCTGCTATTAATCCCCTTATCCTCTCAAACACCTTCTCCATCACCCATAAATTATGAAAGGCCCTCATGTTCAATAAAATTTCTCCAACTTAATACCTGAGCATTGGTTCTTTTCTGATTTTCATCACCTCCATAAATTACATATGAATTTTTCTGTTCCAATCGGATATTTTTTTGCCAATATTTTATATTGCCAAAATAATTATCTGAAACTGTTGCTCCTGACTTGATTTCAACGGCTTTAAATTGGTTATTGTCTTCAAAAAAAAGATCAATTTCATGTCCATTTTTTTCGCTAATATAAAAGCCATTAAATTTTTTGCCTTGATTGTATGATTTTTTAACAAATTCACTTATAATAAAAGTTTCAAATAACGCTCCTTTTTGTGAATGGGCAATAATCTGATGTTGATTTTCAATCCCGAGCAGAGAGCATACCAGACCCGTATCATAAAAATATATTTTGGGTGATTTGATCAATCTTTTATTGAAGTTTTTATAAAAAGGGGTTAAAAAATAAATAATATAACTTGTTTCTAATATTGATAACCAAGAACGTATGGTGTTATGATTTATTCCGCAATCATTTGCAAGCGATGACAAATTTAATATTTGGCCCGATCTTCCAGCGCAAAGCTTTACAAATCGTTGGAAAAGAGAAAGATTTGAAATATTTTTTATCTGGCGGACATCTCTTTCGATATAAGTTTGGATATAATTTAAATACCAATCAGTCGGATTTATTTTTTTATCCCATATTCTTGGGTAAAAACCAGTAAAAATCGCCTTTTCCAAAGTATTCAATGACAATTTATTTTTTTTGATTTCATTAACGCTTAAAGGTAAAAGGGTCAGTATACCGACACGACCAGCTAATGATTGAGTGATTTTTTCAATTAAATTAAAATTTTGTGATCCAGAAAGTATATATTGACCAGCTTTATTATTTTTATCAACCTCTGTCTGGATATAGGAAAATAATTGCGGAACTTTTTGGACTTCATCAAATATCACCGGTGGTTTATATGTATTCAAAAATCCCCTGGGATCGCTTTCTGCAAAAATCCGGACATCAAGATCTTCTAAGGAAACATACTTTATTTCACTGAAGAGATTTTTTAATAAAGTTGTTTTACCTGATTGCCTTGGGCCAACCAAGGCAACAACAGGATAATTTTTTATGTATTTTTTAATCTTTTTTGTCAAATCACGATTAATCATATGTAGAGTAGTATAGATTATATTGGACATATTGTCAATACAAATAACAAATTGTCCATAGATTTACTCCCTCCCAATCTCTTCTCTTATCCCCTCAAACAACTTCTCCATTATCCACAAATTGTGAAAAGTGGCTAGGGTGTAGCCAAGGATTTCCCGCTGTTTGAACAAATGGTGAAGATAAGATTTTGTAAAATTTTTACAGACATAACATTCGCAATCAACATCAACTTGTTCTAAATTATTTCGATAAATACTTTTATTAATATCGATTTCTTTATTTTTTATTTTTAATATGTCGTTTTGATTTTTGATTTTTGATATTTGATATATCGATCCCATCCGCGCCAACCTCGTTGGTTCCACACAATCAAAAGTATCAATCCCGTATTTTACTAAGTCAATTATATCGTCTATCTGCCCCACACCTAATAGATGAACCGGTCTGTCTTTTGGCAGGTAATCCGACACCCATTTCACTTGATCTCTCATTTCTTTCTTTGTCTCCCCGACTGACACTCCCCCAATTGCCACCCCCGGAGTATTTTGAGAAACGACAAATTCTGCCGATTTTTTCCGCAAATCTTCAAAAGTACCACCTTGGATAACTCCATATAAATATTGACTAGAAGGCAAAGACAACAAATTTTTTTCACTT
>CAZMBH010000028.1:0-1930 GCA_964564535.1 uncultured Gammaproteobacteria bacterium | reverse complement strand
TGATAAAAAATTTCGTTGTCGAGCCTTAAAATTAACACTTCTTTTTAACCACTCATGTGTTCTTTCCATTGCCTTCTCCGCATACACATGAGTTGCCGGATAATATGTACACTCATCAAACGCCATATTAATATCCGCCCCTACCTTTCTTTGAAACTCCATTGATTTTTCCGGCGTAAATTCGATTAGCGTTCCGTCATAAGTCGACCTAAACTTTACTCCATCCTCGGAAATTTTTACCAACAAAGGATTTTCTTCACCGCGAACATCAGCTCTTCTCGTTTCATTTTGCGAAGGCGAGATACCTAAATTTTTTCGACTTTGGACCTCGCGACTGCGAGGCGGCTCCAACGGAGATAAAAATTTACGGGATCGCGCCTTCTCAGTTCGCGCAAGAGAGAATACTTGAAACCCTCCCGAGTCACTCATCAACGGCATATTTAACTGAGAATATTTATGAATTCCACCGGCTTTTTCAATTATCTCCACTCCCGGATGAGTGACCAAATGATAAGTATTGACACAACCCGCCTGTATCCCAATTTGTTTAATCAATTGCGGAGATAATGATTTTATAGTCCCCTTAGTTGCCGCTGAAATAAACGCCGGTGTTTTAATCACCCCATGATCGGTTGTTATTTCCCCCAACCGCGCTTTTGACTTAGATGATTGATAATTTATTTTAAAAAAGTTGTTCATAAAATTAATATCTTATTTTACCAAACAAAATTTACCATCTTGACAAATAAAATTTGTGCAGCTATATTTTAAGAATGGTTAGAAAATCTAAAAAAGTCGCAAGAAGAGTTGCTAAAAAAGAGGTTCATGAAACAAATTATGTTGCTTTGGCTGTTCTTACTGCTGTGACTGTTTTTGTTTTGTTCCTTTTTAGAATGATTTCAAACATGTAACTTCATAAAATCAACATCACGTCGCCAAATGAATAAAAGCGGAAGTTATTTTTGATAGCAATTTTGTATAACTCTACCAAATTTTTTTTAGCTTTCTTGTGTTGTAAAAACGCCTCAATCAACATCATTAATGATGATTTTGGCAAATGAAAATTAGTGATCATAATGTCCGCCATTTTGAAATCGTAAGGAGGGAAAATAAAAAGATCGGTTGGATGAAGCGAGGAAACAAAATTTTTTGCGACTTGGGATGTCTTCCGTAAAACGGAAAGGGAACCCACCGGAGCTAAAAAATTTCTGTTTCGAGCTTCAGACTCTAAGGTTCTCACTACCGTTGTCCCAACGGCAACTAACTTTTTTCCCTCATACTTCAATCGTTTAATCGATCGAAGTGTTTTGTTATTTACTTCATAAAATTCGTTGTGAAGTTTTTTTTGTTTAATGTTGTCATCAGTTATTGGAGCAAAAGTACCAAGACCAACATGGAGCGTAACAAAAAATTTTTGAATTCCCCTTTTATCTAATTTTTTGAACGCTCTTTCGGTAAAATGTAAAGAGGCGGTTGGAGCCGCTGAGGACCCATCGGTCTTAGCAAAAATTGTCTGATATTTTTCCAAAAGCTCGTCTCTTTTTAAAGTAGTTTTTTTCAAATAAGGAGGGATCGGCATCGTTCCGTATTTATTCAAAAGTTCAAATAAATGTTCCCGGCTGAAATTAAACCGCAGATCAAAAATATTTTCTTTTTGAGAAATAATATCTAGATAGTTTTCTTTGTCGAAAAATACTTTTTCCCCAACGGTGATCTTACGATCGACGATCGTAGGAACTATATTTCCAACTATCTCGTTAACTAATAGCAAAACTACAACTTTGCCACCGGATTCTTTCTTCATGGTAACCCTTGCCGGAAGCACTTTAGTATTATTCAAAACCATAAAAGAATTTGAAGGAAGATGTTTATCAATATTATAAAAATGATCAAAAATAATTTCGTCTGTCTCTGTGTTATAAACAAAAAG
>CAZMBH010000027.1:10937-12010 GCA_964564535.1 uncultured Gammaproteobacteria bacterium | reverse complement strand
TTGCTACCCGGGAAACTTATGGAGATGCTTTAATTGCTCTTGGAGAAACTAATAAAAACATTGTTGTACTGGACGCCGAAGTTGGAAATTCGACTTACGCCAATAAATTTCAAAAAGCATTTCCCGACCGTTTTTTTCAGCTTTATATCGCTGAACAAAATATGGTTTCAGTCGCACTGGGACTGGAAAAAATCGGCTTTATTCCCTTCGCAGCTACTTTTTCCGCCTTCTTAACCCGGGCATTTGATCAAATAAGAATGTCCCAGTATTCAAACGGGAACATTAAAATTACCGGCTCACATGCGGGAGTATCGATCGGCGAAGACGGCCCGTCCCAAATGGGATTGGAAGATATTTCGATGATGAGAAGCTTGCTTAACAGCGTTGTTTTTTATCCATCCGACGCTGTTTCAACGGCAGAACTGGTAAAAATAATGGCCGAAAAAAAGGGCGTTTTTTATTTGAGAACCACCCGGGGAAAAGCGCCGGTCATCTATAAAGAAAGCGAAAAATTTAAAATCGGGGGATCAAAAATTCATAAAAATGTAGGGGTCGGGCGTGACCGACCCGTCGCATTAATCATCGCAGCCGGTGTTACATTACATGAGGCGTTAAAGGCACAGACTGAACTGGCTAATAAAGGTATTGAGACCGTCGTCCTTGATTGCTATTCCGTCAAGCCCCTGGATGTACAATCGATTAATCAATTGATTAAAAAAATAAAAAATGTCGTCGTCGTTGAGGATCATTATCCGACTGGCGGAATTGGCGAAGCAATAACCGATCTTATTGTAAATTGTAAATTGAAAATTGAAAATTTTGTTCATCTTTGTGTTAAAAAAATCGCTTTTTCCGGCACTCCTGAGGAACTGCTTCATTATGAGCAAATTGATGCTGATGCGATTATAAAAGTAGTGGAGCGATTCATCGCTCAATAATAATCATTAATAATGATTATTTTGGTGTGATAAATCACACCACTACCGAATTTTTATCAATTTCTTTACGAAGAATATTCCCGTTAAGGCAAGCATTGAGATACCGACAAATTCAAAATAAATTTTTGTTGAAAC
>CAZMBH010000027.1:0-10837 GCA_964564535.1 uncultured Gammaproteobacteria bacterium | reverse complement strand
AATCCGCTTGAAACTCCAATCGCTTCGGCAGTTTTCTCATTATCTCCGGTTATCATAATCACTTTTATTCCGGCCCTTTTTGCTTTTAAAATCGCATCCTTAACCTCAGGTCGTGGCGCATCATGAATTGCCACCATTCCCAAAAAAATTTTATTTTTAAACGAAAACGCCAGTACTCGCAAACCTTTTTCCGCCCATTTTTTAACTTGATTTTCTATTTGCTTTTTCTTTTCATTCGTTAATTTTATTTCCTTTTCATTAATCAAAATTTTGTCGCAAATTTTTAAAATTGATTCCGGTGCACCTTTGGATAAGATAAGTTTATTGGATTTTGAATTTTGTACAACAACCGTCATCATCTTGGTTACGCTATCAAACGGCTTTTCGTCAACGACCTTCCAGTTAGCTCTAATTTCATCAATATCCAACCCCTGTTTTTGAGCCATAAACAATAATGCCCCCTCAGTGGGATCGCCGAGAACATCCCAGCTGCCATGATCATGGATATAGACAAGCGAAGCGGTGGAACAGAGAATTCCGTTCAAAATTAATAGTTCCCGTGCCTTACCCTCCTCGACAGAAATTTCTTTCACCTGCATTTTATTAGTCGTCAACGTCCCGGTTTTATCGGTAGCAATTAAAGTAATACTTCCTAAAGCTTCAATCGCTGATAATTTTCGGACAATTGCTTTTTTCCCAGCCATTTTTTTCATACCAATTGCCAGTGTGATCGTCATTACCGCCGGCAAACCTTCAGGAACAATCGCCACTGCTAAAGAAACTGCAAGTAAAAATGCCGGGAAGTAACCGCTACCCTCCAACAGGGAAACCAAAAAAACGATCACTGATAAAACTATTCCGCCAATCCCTATAAATCTGGTTAAGTTTGCTAATTTTTTTTGAAGAGGCGTATTATCATCTTCAATCGACATTAAACTACCGGCTATCTGACCGAACTTTGTTTTGTCACCGGTTTTTTCTATTTTAATTAATCCCCTACCTTTGGCAACAATCGTTCCAGAAAATATTTTATCGTTTATATTCTTTAAAATAGACATTGATTCACCTGTCAAAGCTGATTCATTGACTTCCAAATTCATTGTCTCAACAACCTTGGCATCAGCAGGTATCTTTACTCCTTCTTCCAAAAAAACAACATCACCGGGAACCAGAAATTTACTGTCGATTTCTATCTGCTGACCATCCCGGATAACTCTGACCTTAGTTACCGTCATCTGTTTAAGAGCTTTTAAAGATTCCTCCGCTTTTGCTTCCTGATAAAGACCAAAAAATCCGTTTAAAATTACAATTCCAATAATCAATCCCCCGTCCAAGGTCTCACCTAACAGAAATGAAAAAGCCGCTGCTCCAATAAGTAAAATTGTTAAAAAGTTATTAAACTGTTCAAAGAATTTAACAAAAATTGACTTTTTCTTTTGCTCCGTAATGACATTTAAACCGTATTGGGTTAGAAGTTGCGAAACCTGATCAGAAGTTAAACCTTTCATAAATTCTTTTCATTTAACTTATTGAAAACTTCTTCCATTGTTCGAAGTATTTGCATGCAGATCCCTCTGGCTTCGCTAAAGTTGATTGCTTTGACGTTATGGGGAAAGTAGTGGAAGATTTGATTACGCCCGTTTTTCCAGACATTCCAAATTTTATCGGCCAGATCTCTTGAATATTGATTCTCTATCTTTACGTAAAGGGAATCTGGTCCTAATTTCCCAATTAAATTCGGGGACATAAGTTTTCCCAATCGAAGATGATCGGAAATATAATCAAGGCGGCTGATCAGCTTTTTATCACGAAAAATCTGCTTTAAAAATCCTTCGTTAGCTTTTGCAAAAGGAAAGACTAAAAAAGAATAATCTTTGAATTGATAAGCTTGATCACGAATAATATCGTCCATTAAATATAAACCTTCTTCAAGCAGATCCTTCTGCCCCTGTGAAAGGTAAGACCAGAAAGAACTTTCTTTGTTTACTAAATAATCCATATTCAAGAAATAAAGCGAGGCGCAGGTATTTTTTGAAAATCGCCAGGGGCCCCCATGGGGGTGTGGCGGTCAAAAAATATCGAGCCGAGCTTTTATAATGATACTATATTGTGATATAATTTCGCTATGGAAAAATTTTACAAAATTTTTCAAAATAAGTTTTTATGCGGATTAAAAAAGACTTCACAGCCAACCCACGGCCCCTTACCGCTTATCACAATATCCCGGGAAATGGGATCAGGCGGAAAATCAACTGCCAACTTAATCGCTCTACGACTGGGAAAACCCTGGAAGGTTTACGACCATGAACTGATTGACAAAATTGCTAAAAATAAAAGCTTGGAAGAGGAATTAATTAAATCAATCGATCCCAAAAGATTACCACTGGCTGATATTATTACGGCAAAAACTTTTGGTAAAAGATTTACTCATCTTTCTGGATATCAACGGCACCTTATTAAAGTGATGACTTTAGTCGGATTAAAAGGTTATGTAATAATTTTGGGCCGCGGTGGAAATTTTCTCTTTCCCCATGCCTTAAATATCCGAATGATCTGTCAGTATGATCAACGGGTCACTTGGCAGATGACCTATGAACACATCTCAAGGCCGGAGGCTGTAAAACGGATTGAGGAATCGGACAAGGAAAGAAAAGAATTTGTCAAATCGCTTTTTAATCATAATCATTGTAAGGCATATCATTATGATCTGGTTATCAGGACCGGATCAGATATAACTGTCGAAGATGCAGCCAATATCATTATTGATCTTACTAAACGAAAGTTTAAAATATAAGATTATTTATTCAATTCCAACTTCACGGACGGGCTCATTGTTGTTTTTATGAAAGCATTCTGAATGTGAGATATCCCGACAGCTTCCAAAAATTTTTCTGCATTGGCAATCAGATTTTTTTCTTCAAAGGAAATTTTTCCAATCATCTGATGAATTAAAGGAAATTTTGCTTCAGTTTTCCATCTTAACATGCCTTTTTCAAACTTTTTAACGACTTCTTCCGGCTTCATCGAGACAGTTCCCGCCTTTGGATTGGGCATAAGACCTTTAGGACCTAAAACCTTGGCAAATTTTGCCAGTTTTGGCATAAAAGAAGGATGGGTAACTAAAACATCAAATTCAATTTTACCTTTTTCCAGATCACTTAATATTTTATCATCTACAATTTTTACTCTTACTATTTTCCCTGTTGAAAAAGGCAATTCTACTTCCCCCTTCAGTCCGCTTTCATCAACAACAAAATGCAGTTCAACTGACTGATCAAATTTAGTTGGTTTAATTTTTTTTAATAGTGTTACTGCCTCCTGCAATGAATAATATTTATTTCTGTCAATCATTTTTCTCGCTTCCTGATAGTTTTTTCCATGTAAATTAACGGACGTAACTTTTGAAACTTTTGGTGATTTTAAAGGTTTTTCTTTTTTTTCAATAACAGGCTGATCAGCATCGACACCAACGTCGGCAACGGTGGACTTTTTCTTTAATATTTTCTTTTCTAATGCCTTAGCTTTTTGTTCTTTTTTTTGTTTTTCTTCAATTTCGGTATCTCCGATCAATCTTGGTTTAACTTTTCCCATAATTAGATTTAAAAATTTTAATTTTTATTTTTCCACGTCAATCCCCATTGATCTTGCTGTCCCTGCCACTATCTTCATAGCCGCTTGAACATCATTGGCATTTAAATCAGCCATCTTTTCTTTTGCAATTTCTTCCAGTTGGATCTTTGTCAATTTTCCCACTTTTTCTGTATTTGGTTTTCCAGAACCTTTTTGTAACGACAGTTTCTTTTTTATCATTGCCGCTACCGGAGGCAATTTTGTAACAAAAGTAAAACTTCTATCTTCAAAAACAGTAATAACGGCAGGAATAATCTGACCCTTCATTTTTGCCGTTTTTGCGTTGTATTCCTTTATAAACTCCATTATCGGCACACCGTGTTGACCTAATGCCGGACCAACTGGAGGCGCTGGAGTTGCCTCTCCTGCCGCCAGGTTTAATTTAAGAACTATTTTAATTTTTTTAGCCATATTATAATTTTGTTACTTGTAAAAAGTCTAGTTCCACCGGTGTCTCTCTGTCAAATATTGAAACAAGTACTTTTATCTTTCCTTTTTCCTCATCAATTTCTTGAATACTTCCAAGAAAATCAGAAAAAGGTCCGTCTGTAATTTTAACGGCTTCTCCTAGGGAGAACTTTGATTTAAACTTTGGTTGTTCTTGTTTAACAAATTTCATGATTGCCTCAACTTCTTTGTCAGAAATCGAAGTGGGTTTTAATCCGGCTCCGACAAACCCTGTTACTCCTTCCGTGGTTCTTACCACCAACCATGAGTCATCATTTAGGATCATCTTTACTAAAATGTAACCAGGGAAAACTTTTTCGATAGCTTTGGTTTTTTTACCTTTTTTAACAACGATGATCTCGCGGGTTGGAATAACAATATCAAAAATCTTATCCTCAACTCCTAAGCTTTTAACTCTCTGTTCAAGCGCCTGCTTAACCCGACCTTCGTAACTGGTTTGAATATGAATGACATACCACTTAGGAACAGGTCCTGTTGGAGCCGCTGGAACGTTAGTTTTTAAAGCCTCTTTCTGTTCTTCTGCTATCTGAACTGGATTTGCCATAAAAAATTATCTAAACTTGGTGACGATTTCTAGACCTTTCGCTAGTAAGATGTCTATTATACCCACATAAAGTCCAATTATCAAGGAAACAATTATGACAATTGTGGTCAACCTGATAGTCTCGGATTTAGTCGGCCAACTGACCTTTTTAAGTTCGTCAATTATATCAGTTGCAAAATTAGCTTTAACAATTTGATTTGCCATTCTAGTATTGTAACATAAAATTCAAAACCTCGATACCGAAAATTTTGTTATATTTAAATTATGGCTAAAGAAATCACTCATGCTCTAATCTTAATATTTGCCGTGGCTTTAACCTTTATCTTCCCGAAAACAAACTTAGCCCAATACAACCTGCAGATCAGTGCTGGCCTTTTTATCCTTCTTTATCTAACAAAGAATTTTATTGTTTCAAAAAATATTTATTCGCGCCTGATCGAATCTGTTATTTTTACCCTGGTAATAATGGGAATTGTAAATTCAACCGGCGGATTGGATTCCCCGTTTTTTTTCCTAATTCATTTTTTGCTTTTTTCCTTGTCTATTATCCTCGAACCGATCATCCCAATTACTACTACAGTAACTTTAATTATTTTTTTTCTATTGGATCTTCCTCAAGGCCAAAACTTTAATATTCTTATGCCGATTATTTCACTTGCCTTTATTACACCGTTTGCTATGTTCCTGGGCCAGGAAAAGTTAGAAAGCGAAAAATTAAAAATCAAAAGTGAAAAAACCCAGGAAAATACTTTTCTTTTTTTATCGCTGCTATTAAAAAATCATTTGAAAAATATTAAGGAGGCTGCCCAAAATTTTGTTGGGGACCACCAGTTGGAAATTATCAAGAAATCGGTACAAAGGATGGAAAAGCTTATTGAGAAGTTTGAAAATCAGGATTAAAATTATGAAATATTTTTTTGTTTTATTAATTCTTAATTTTTCATTTTTAATTTTTAATTTGAGCGAAGCGAATGCTGTCCCTATGGATTCCTCGAGATTCAAGATTGAATCAGCTAACGTTTCAGTTGCCGGAGGTAGTAAAAGCTCTGACAGTTATAAACTGTCTGATACGGTTGGCCAGCTGGCAGCCGGACAATTTTCATCAAATGGATACGTTGTTAAGGCCGGTTTTCAATATCTTTATTCTATTATTCCTTTTCACTTCTCAATTTCCAATACTAATATTAACTTCGGAACATTGGCGCCTAATAGTCCAGTTACAGGAACAACAATTCTAACAGTTCACTTTGATGATATCGGGAATTATCAAGTTACTGCGATTGAGGATGGACCATTGAAAACTCAATCTGGAAACGTCATCCCGGATACTGTTTGTAATGGTGGAGGTTATACCTGTAACGAATTAGTATCAAATGTTTGGAATTCAACAAGCTCGTATGGTTTCGGTTATAACATAACCGGAAATGATGTGCCTGAAGATTTTATTGATGATACGTACTTTCGACCCTTTCCAGATCAAACTGCTGCTGAAGTCCCTGTTACCATTATGGCCAATAATAATGTCCGGAAAAATCGTCAGTCAACTGTGACTTTCAAAACCAATATTTCTTCTGTCCAGCCAGCGGGAAGCTATCAAACGATTATCAGTTTTGTGGCAACACCGTCTTATTAATGAAATATCAAATATCAAATATTAAATATCAAAAATACATTTCAAATATCAAAAATGTTTTTGCATTTTTATTTGTCGTTTTAATTTTTAATTTTTGCTTTTTGCATTATTCCTATGCTCAGCAGGTCTCCCTTTCAATCTCCCCTCCTCTCCTTGAAATATTTATTAAACCCGGAAAATCGATTATGGTCGCCTATAATTTAAAAAATTACGGAGATCCAACCTTTATAAATTTAAAAATTTTGCCATTTGAGGCCAAAGATGAGCTGGGAAATATTAGAATAAAACAGGAGTTTGAAGGTTCTGTGAGATTTGACCTAGACAACTCAGAGTTAAAACTCAATCAACCTTTTTTTTTGAAAACTAACGATACTCAGCAAATTTTACTTCGAATAAGAATACCTGAAAATATCACAGACGGAGATTTTTATTATAGTCTTCTCGCTGAAACATCTCCTCCGACTGCTAGTGAAGGTATTGGATCTACTCGAACTAAAGCCACAATTGGCTCCAATATCTTAATCACTATTTCTAATTCTGGAGATATCGATATCAAACCTAAGATCGTTCTTTTTTCCACCCAAGGAAGATTTTCTCTTAATAAAGAGGTTAAAATTTTTGATAGTCTGGATAAAATCCCGATAATTTTAACGATTGTCAACAAAGGAAAAAATATGATAAGACCGGAAGGTCAAATTAACTTGAAAGGTAATTTTGGAGAAACAGCAAAGTATGATATTATTTCAAAAAATATTTTGGCTGAGTCCGAAAGATTGATGGAAGCCACTCCTTCCGCACGGATCGACAATGATAACACTTTAGTTTTATCCGGATTTTTTATCGGAAAATATAATCTATCAACTCAAATTAAATTTGGAGAAAACTCTCCGACAATTTTCGGCTCAACGATATTTTATGCATTTCCGTTTAAAATCACAGGCGCCATATTACTAGCGCTCATATCTGTAATATTTATCTATCGTCGGTTTTTTACCTCCCCGACAATCTAATCTTCTACTTTTGTAGGTTATAAGCGGTTGACTTCATAAGTTTATAAAGTTATAAAGTTTGTAAAGTTTATAAAGTAATTTATGAATAACTTTTTCAAATCTTTTTTACCCATTCTAAAAAAGTTAAAGTTAAAAAAATATCTTCTAGAGATTTTGCTTTTGTCTCTGGCGTCTATAATGACGATTATATCTTTGGGTATTTTTCTTAATAGCACCGAAAACAACCCAATTGAAATTTCCCAAACTAATTTAACGCCCATAAATATTATTTTTGTTGATGTTTCCGGTGCTGTTAAAAAACCTGGCCTCTATACATTTGGGTCTGGGGCTCGAATTAAGGAAGCTATTGATAAAGCAGGTGGTTTATCTGACGAGGTAGATGCGGTGTTTTTTAAACGAAATTTTAATCTTGCCCGAATCGTTAACGATCAGGAAAAAATTTACGTTCCCTCAATCATGGAAATTAACGCTGGAATTTTTATCCAAAATTTACGTACATTAGATTACATTTCTCCTGTTTTGGAAGTCATTGACAATACCTCAACCGATGACGCAACTCCAGATGATCAACTAATCAGCATTAACCTTGGCACAATTGAAGAACTTGACCAGTTACCGGGAATTGGACAGATAACTGCAAGTAAAATTATTATTAACCGTCCTTACTCATCAATTGATGAACTATTAACAAAGAAAGCTGTCAATAAAAATGTGTTTGAAAAGATCAAAAATTTAATAAGTTTATGATTACTCCGTTATTTTTTACAAACGTAATAAACTCTTATTTACCGGAACCTGAAGCCTCGTTATTAAACGGAATAATTTTTGGAGTAAGTATAAGGACAACAAAAGAATTTTATCAGCAACTCAAAATCGTAGGCCTTTTACATTTAGTTGTCCTTTCCGGTATAAATATAACACTGCTCGCAGCGATCGTTAGCTCCGCTACAAAATATTTTAGCAAAGTTGTATCTACCCTGATAACTATACTATCTATAATTTTGTTTGTTGCTTTTGTCGGACCAAAGGCCCCAATTATCCGTGCTGCCTTTATGGGTGTTTTGACGCACGTAGCAATTATAACCGGCCGGAAAAATTATGCTTTATATAGTCTTTTTCTTTCAGTATTTTTTATACTAATTTTTTGGCCTGACTGGTTAAGGACAGTTTCTATGCAACTTTCGTATGGCGCCACTTTAGGAATCATTTTATTTGGTCAAAGTAAAAATAATAATTTTATTATTAAAAACCTTCGGTTGACTTTTGCGGCTCAAATTTTTACCGTTCCGATAATCTTTATTTATTTTAAGCAAATATCTTTGATTTCTCCTATTGCCAACCTTTTAGTGACTGAGATCATTCCGCCGTTGATGGTTTTTGGTTTTTTAACGGCTATTTTAGGAAGCGTTAACTATTTTTTAGGACTAGTGCCTGCTTATATTTGCTATGGTCTTTTGAGTTATCTGGTTTATGTAATTAACACACTAGCAAAAATTCCTTTTAGTTTTTTTAGCTTTTAATTATGTTTGAATCTCCCGTAAAAATCCGCGATTTGGTTTTATTTTTTCTTTTATCACTGATTGTTATAATAATTTATTTTTTCCAAACAATTTTAGACGACCGTACTAAAATCGTTTTTTGTAATGTGGGTCAAGGTGACGCTGCATATCTTAGAATAAATAACAAAATTGATGTTCTGATAGACGCTGGTCCGAATAAAAGTGTCCTTTTGTGTCTTGGAAAGTATATGCCTTTTTGGGATCGGGAAATTGAGCTGGCTTTTTTAAGCCATCCGAACATAGATCATTACGGTGGATATTCATACATAGCCGATCGTTACAAAATAGGTAAATTTATTACTGTGAAGAGCCCAATGGTCAGTAAAACTTATAAAAAGCTTCTTGAAAAAATAACGGATAAAAACATACCGATTCTATATAAATATTCCGGGGATAAAATATTGTTAGGTAAGGGCGATTCGCGAATCGCCCCTACAATAACATTGTATTGGCCACCTAAAAATTTAAATTCGTCTAATGATAACGATTTTTCATCAGTTATTTTGTTTGATGACGTATTGTTTACCGGCGACGCGTCTCCTTTTGTATTAAGTAGATTGTCAAATGGCTCTCTTAATAATATTAATATCTTAAAAATTCCCCATCATGGCTCAAAAAACGGATTAATCAAAAAGTTTTTAGATTTAGCAGACCCAAGTGTTGCTGTGATAAGTGTTGGAAAAAACAATTCATACGGACATCCAAACAATCATACTTTAGATATGTTGAAAGCCAAAAATATTAAGATATTACGGACAGATGAAGATGGAGATATTGTTTTTAACTTAAAAGAATAGATTTTATTTCTTTAAAAATGCTCCACCCTTCAAAACCAATCCAAGTCTCGCCAATTAATTCTTTTGGAAGCCCCGGATCTTGACGGAGTAAGTTAACGTACTCACCAATGACTTTTTTAAGTTTGCCTACTTTTTCATCTTCTGAAGATAAAATTTCGTGCCATTTTTTGAAAAGTTCACGATATGATTTGTCTAAAGTAGCTTTCCCCCAAACTTTTTCGATTAAAAACACCCTATCGCCAAAAGTATGTTCAGCTTCAAATGCCTGTATGTACTGCTCTTCCTCTTTTTGAGAAGTTAAAGCCTTTAAGGTGGATAAAATAGGATGTGGAGTGAGCCAAAATGATCTATGCCATGGACCTAGTCCCCATCCCTGCATCTCCCGACGTAAACGATCACGAATTTCCCGTTTTTTTTCCGGAATTTCATAGGAAATAATTCTCCATTTGCCATCCCATTTTTCCCGTTGAAATCTAAAAAATGGAAATTCCAAACAAAGTGCGCTAAATCCCTTATCGTTTAAACGGTATTGGTTTTCTTTTTCTCCTTTTTCTATTGTTTTCTCTTTGAGAAGACCTGATATAGTTCCCCTTGTCTTTTGATTTAATGAGAGGTCGAATATTTTTTGTACTTTATCATCAAAATTAATATGGATAAATTCAACGTCTGAGAGTAAATATAGCGCGAGTAATATCTTCGTCCGTCTTTCTTTTATTGCCATATATATAACAATCTAACAGACGGAGTTTTTTATGTCAAGAGGTAATTTTGATTTTAATAAATAACTTCAAAAGTTTTGATAATTCTACTATACTGTTAATGAATATTATGATTAAAAAAATATTTTTATTTGTTAATTTAACTCTTATTTTGGTTATTCCCTTTCAACTTATTTTTCTTTATGGAAAAAATCCTAATAATTCCATAGGAAATGTCGCCGGAATTCAGAATCAACAGACAAATGAGGTCAGAGTTACCGCTACTATTGGTGACAGTCATCTTGATCTTTATGGATATACTTCACCTCAAGCATTGGTTACTATCGAAGGAATGGGAATATTAGACCATTCTTACGCTGACGACGACGGATACTTTCAATTTTCGACTCTCTTTTCATCTAAGTCATCACGCGAAGCATGTTTAAGCTCAAAAGACCCGTTAGGAAGACTCAGTTCACCTGTCTGCCTTCCGCCTTT
>CAZMBH010000026.1:0-12193 GCA_964564535.1 uncultured Gammaproteobacteria bacterium | reverse complement strand
TTTTTTTTGATCCGATACGAACTGCTTTGAAAATTTTTTGTCCATAATTTTTTATTAAACTTAAAATCCCGTTCCTAAAATAATATACAAAGTGGAAACTTATTGTCAACAGAATTATTAATGAAACCAAAAAGTCTAAACTTTGACCAAAGAAGTATAAACGATTATCTTTGATTTTGTCAAACAGAAAAGTTGTCAATGCCAAAAACCAGAGAAAAAATTTCAAAAGAAAACCCTTGTAATATCTTTCTTTTCGTATTTCAAACAATATTTGGTATGAAATAAACAAACCTATTATAAACATCAAACCTTCGTATAATCCGACTAAATGCCTTAACCCGTCAAAACCAACATATCTTATTTTTAATAAAAAATTGGTTTTTGTCCCAATTTCAACTCCCGAAAAGAAGGCGCCGATTTTACCAAAAGCCAAAGCAACAAAAAGTGGTGTGATAAAATAATCAACCGAGTCACTAAAGTTAAGTTTTCGTGAATTTATAAATAAGTAAAGAATCAACAGTCCTCCAAAAATTGATCCGTAAAATGATATTCCAGGATAACCGTTTATTAAAATAAACTTTAATATATTAAAACCAAAGTCCTTAAAATTTAACAATACATAGACCAACCTTCCAAAAAAAAGGGCTCCGAATAATGACATGAATAGTCCGTCAAAAATATCTTCTTCCTTGTGAGACGTCAACCTGATATTTTTCCACAATAAATAAATTGCCCAGAAAAATCCAAGAACTAAAAAGACCCCAAAAGTATAAATTTTAAGAAAACCAACATTTAATAATACCGGCAACATAGTTTTTAGTATAATTTATCACTAATGAAAAAACAAATACTTAAAGTCGGCTTTGATCTTGATGGTGTACTTCTATATAACCCGGCAAGGATCGCCCGTCCAATTATTGTTTTTTTAAAAAAAATATTTTTGAAAAAGGAAGTAAACAAATTTCACTATCCTAAAACAAGAATTCAAAAGTTAATCTGGTTAATATTTCACAAAGTAGTTTTTGGACCCGCATTCGGTTACGACGAATTAAAAAAGTTGATAACATCAAAAAAAATCAAAGCCTATATTATCACAGGTAGGAACGAATCATTAAAAAACGATTTTAAAGAATGGTTAATCAAGCTTGAAGCAGGTAAATTTTTTTCCGGCAGTTATTTTAATGACAAAAATGAACAGCCGTTTTTATTCAAAGAAAGGATGATAAAAAAATTGAAATTAGATCTTTATGTCGAAGATAATTGGGATATAGTTTCTTACCTAAATTCTATTAAGAATAAATCTGAACGAAATTCAAAAATCAAAATATATTGGATATACAATATTTTTGACCAACTAAAAAAATTTCCTAATAAATTCCCTAGTCTTGACTCAGCTGTTAAAAAAATTAAAAATTTAATTGAGTGAGAATACTTTTTTTTTCTCCCTATTTCTATCCTTATATTTCAGGTGTTACTGTATCGTCCATAAGAATATTAGATTATCTAAAAAAAAATAATGATATTACCATTTTGACTTTCCCGTCTGACTATAAACTTCATAAAGAAAAAAGTCTTAACAAATTAAGTATTATCCAAGTTCCCTACCTATTTAAAATATCAAAGGGTTTTATTTCCCCGCAATCTATTATCTATTTTATAAAGTTTGCCAAAAAATCCGATTTAATAATTCTCAATCAACCTAACTTTGAAGGTTTGTTGTTGGCATTAATTGCAAAGGTATTTGGAAAAAAGATAATTTCGATCTTTCACTGTCAAGTATTTTTGGAAGGAAACATTTTAGCTAAAATTATTAATTTATTTTTAAATCTATCAATGAAAGTGCAACTTAATCTATCTGACAAAATTGTCGTTTATACTATGGACTATATTGATTCTCTTCCCTACTTCAAAAAATTTGCAAACAAAATTTCAGACGTTTTACCAATGATTCAAAAATCAGTTTTTGACAAATATTTTTTTAATAAGCTATTGAGACTGAAAAAAAATAATAAATGGGTTGGCTACGTTGGAAGAATTTCCTCTGAAAAAGGAATTGAATATTTACTTAAATCTATTAAACAACTTAAGTTTAAAAAAAATATTCAGTTAATTTTTGCTGGACCATATGGAAGAGACGTTGCCGGAGAAAATTATTATTACTTCAAAATTATTAGCTTGTTAAAAAAATATAAAATAAAATATCTATTTTTAGGCTATTTAAGCAGCAATAATTTATCTGCCTTTTATAAGGCTATCGATGTTCTTGTTCTACCGTCTATTAACCGGACCGAGGCGTTTGGTATGGTCCAAGCTGAAGCAATGATATCTGGAACACCCGTAATTGCATCTAATTTACCCGGTGTAAGAATGCCCATAAAACTGACAAAAATGGGGATAATCGTTGAAGCAAAGAAAGTTGGTCAACTAAGCCAGGCCCTAAATAGTATTTTGGAAAATAGAAGTAAATTTTCTAACTCTCAATTAGTAAAAAATGCTCATAACATATTTGATATAAAGAAGGTTTATAAATTTTACGATCATCTGCTTGCCTCAATTATGTATCGATAGGCAAAGAGTTTTAATATCGGCAGATTACCTAAATAATCATTCAACCTGCAAAGAGTCTTTGACCAATTAAAAAAAGGTCTTGGTAATAATCCTAAGCCCGTTATTTTTATTTTTTTAAACCCGGATTTTTCAAATTTATTTATTAAATTAAAATAAGAACATTCAACCAATCCCTTCTCTACGTTCCAATCATGAAAAATTGAAAGATATAAATACCAAGATAAATTAAATGCTCCGGGTTCTGAAAAAACTACCTTCCCATTTTCTGAAAGAGCGTCAAAAAATTTTGACAAGTAAATATCTATATCAATATGATGGAGAATGTCAGCCCCTACAATTACTTTAAACTTTTTGTTTTTAGGAATTAAGGAAAAAGTTTGTAGCTTTTTTAATTTCAAATGGGTAGCGACTTTTTTCAAGCTATCTAGAGATTTTTTACTAATATCAACCGCATAAATTTTATGACTTTTCTGCAATAAAAAAATTGTTACTCTTCCTGTTCCGCTTCCAAAATCAATAATTGATTCCCCTTTATTAATATCCGTCAATCGATCAAGAATGCTCTTTAATTCTAAAAAAGTATGATATTTTGGCTTAATTAATAGTTTAATATTGTATTGATTTTTTTCAATATTAAAAAAATTTTTCTGTTTTTTTTCGTTAATATAAGTCATTTTTATTTTTTTACATTTTTATATATCAATACGGTGGGATGATCATAAACCGTGAATGATTCGTCAACTAGATTATTTGGCAGCTCAAAAAAACCGTAATAATACGGTTTAAATTCTTTTATTTTCTTGTAGTTCGGATCATTATTTACTAATAAATCATCATAAAATTTACTCATTAAAGGATATTTAACAGGAACAGTAGGAATGCTACCCCATCCTCTATTCGAGGATAAAATATAATAGTCAGCTTTTTCTAAAGATTTGTTAATTTTTTGCCATTTTTCTTGTGTATCGGGATCAAAAACCGGCAGTTGTTCACCTCTGAATTGTTTTCCGAAATTGTTAATTATTGGCAAAGGCAATCCGTCATCCCAAGACTCGCTTAATATATATGAGTCACTAGGCAAATTTTTGTAGATCCATTCTGAAGCTTCCACTCGGGAATTTTTACTAAAGTAGATTGAGGAAAACATCAAGGGCCAGATTAATAAGAAAATACAAAGTATAAAGTATAGAGTATTTAGTATAAATCTATTCTTATGGAACTTATTTAAAACAAAATCAATACCAATTCCGGTAAAAATTGCCAGGAATGGATAAATAATAATAAAGTATCTCAACGTTGGAGTAACCTGAATACTTTGATATATAAAAAAAGCCATAACCCAAGTTAAAATTATAAATATTGAAATGGATTCCCGCCTTCGCGGGAATGACAAGACAATTTTTATTATTCCAATTAATATTAAAATTGCATAAGGTATACCCAACCCAAAAACAATATTATTTACTAAACTGTGCTGAATCGTATTCTTATTTAACCACTGAACCATTGGAGGAAACCAGTTGTCCATATTTTTAACAGTCATGTTTTGCAATGATTTAATATTCTCGACAAAAATTTTACTTATAGTTGGATCAAAAAGATTTGAATTTTGAAACAAATAAGGATCAGCAAATCGAAGAGTTAAGTAGACCGAAATAAAATATAAGAAAAAAATAACAGCTGTTTTTGTTAAAGACTGTCTTCGTACGAAGACAGTCTTTATTAAAAAAAATAAGTTGAGAGGTAAAATAAATAACGCCGTAACTTTACATGAGAATGCTAAACCAAAAAATATGGCGGACATAATTATATTCCGTGGGGGTCTGTCATGACCGACCCTTAACGAAAAATAAAACGACCCAAACATAAAAAAATTTAAAAAAGTATCAACGGCAAAAAAATGAGAAAGCTGAATTGGAAGTACGGCAATCGCATAAAAAAAACCTGACCAATACTTTGTTGATGGCGACAACTTATGTTTTTTTTCTAATAGTTCAACTGTTTTTATAATAAAAAAAATAATTAAGATATCAAAGAAAGCTGACAATTGGCGACCTAAAATTGTAAAATCATTGTAATTATCCATTTTGTATACTGAAGCCAAATACTTCGTTAAAATTAAAGGAAATCTGCCATAAACAAAAAACGGATATCCGATATTAGTCGGATTCATTAGAGAAGTTTTTTGATCGAAGTACTGATTAATCGACAAGGGCAATTTCATTGCCATCCCAACCATTGTTAAAAACCGTTCATCAGGATGTAGATGAAAGTTTTCATCCCAATTCAAGTTATTAAAACGGAAAAAAAACGCCAATAAAATTATAGCCAATGTGATAAATATTTTTTTCATTGCTACCTATTTTTTAAATATCTTTTTAAACGGATTTAGGGATTTGATAAAGGCGAATTTTTCATTATCAATAAAGAAACGGAGAATATCTCTGGTCGTAATAATTCCCAACGGCCTTCTTTCGTTATCAACAACGATTACACTTCCAATCTTTTTGTTTACGATAAGGTTGATCACTTCTATGAGGTGTTTTTCTTTAGATAAAGTTAAGACATAGTTTTTGGCAAAATTTTTTACCCGGTAATTATAGAAGCTTATTTTTTCATTAACCCGCTCCCCATGATGACTGGAATATTTCGGACTGACCATTAACTTTATCAGATCGTAGTAACTTAAAACCCCTTTTAGCTTTCTTTCATGATTAATAACTATTAGTTTAGAAATTTTATTGGTTTTAAATAGGTGAATTGCCTGGGTAATTGTGTCATCTTCAAAAACCGTGATTAATCCCTTCCATCTTTTATTAATGATTCCTTCAAGTTTTACTTTAAAAATTGATAAATCTTTAAAATAAGACAAAATTCTGCGGGCGGAAATTATTCCTAAAAATTTATCTTCTTTATCAAAAACAGGTAAATAATGGATCTTTGACTGGATAAAAAGTTCGCAAACTTTAGATAACGGGTAATTAAGATAAATTTTCGCCGTATGGGTTAAACAATGTTGAACTTTGGTATTGGCTGGAAGGGACGACTTTATCATCGTAAAATATGGGCTGACAATACCCATGTATTTGTTTTCATCATCAAAAACAAAGGCAGCGTCGTGCGAAGTTGATAGTTTACTTAAAACTTTTGAAAGGTGATCTTCCGGAGATACTCGAATGATATCGTTCTCTTTTAAAATATTCAGAAGCCGCATAAGTTAGTTATAACACAAAATTTCCGTTTTTGTAAATAACCTTTTTTGACCCGTCTTTCATGATCGCTTCGACAGTCTTTTCATTAGTATTGATGATGTCACAGTGTTCAACAGATTCATTAAAACCTAATGATTCCCAATCTTTTGTTCCCATTTTTTTTACGTCACCATTGTAACAATCATGATATGAAGTACCCACGGCCAGATGACTATTTCCAAAGTCTCCGCCGAAATTTTCATCGTATAAAGTATTAGCCATAAATTTAGATATTTTAGAAAATCTTTTATCGGTCAATGAAAATTCCCCGATCTTATTGGCATTTTTTTGTTTGATCATTTCCTGCAAAAGTTTTTCATTTTTGGCAGCCGATGCTTTGATAACTATCCCATCTTTGAATTCCAACTGAATGTCTTTAATAATATTTCCATAACGGTAAAGCGGAAAGTTAAAAAATATTTTTCCGTTTACTCCCCGCCAATCCGGTGAAGTAAAGATCTCAAAAGACGGAATATTAGCCCCTCCCCCGCCCTGCCAGATTCTTTTCTTTCCTAATTTGATATATAAATCAGTTTTTTCAGAAATCATGTGATAAGTGTCGACTGGCAACGAGTTTAATTTGGTTTTTAATTCGTTAATTTGGGTAAATGTCGATTCCCATGTTTTTATCGGATTTTCTTTGTCCAAATAACAAGCATTGATAATTTCCTGCCAAAAGTCCTTTATTGATAGTCCTGCTTCATTAGCCATTCCTTCTGTACCGTAAAGACATAGCGTCCAAGTTAATTTTCCCTGATCTTCTTTTTCAAAAAGCCATTTTCGAAGTAGTCTCTTATCTCCGCTATTACTGGCCATAACTTTTTTCGGATCAACATCTTTTAATAAAAAAGGGTTGGTTGGGGCAATTAAATAAATCCTGTGATCAATTGTATTAACTAGCGCTTTTGTATATTCCTTTGGAAAGAATTTCAGTTGATCGTCCGAAGCATTCTCAAACATTGTTTTTTGAAAACTTTCTTCAATTCCCTTGACCATCGGGTAAGCACCCTTTTCCAAAATTCTTTTGTAAACAGCTAATGCTAATGGCAACGCTTCTGAATCGTATTGAAGATAAACCACCTGGCCTTTATGAACCCCTTTCCCCTTCCCTAGGGCAAAATCAATCATCACCTTGGCATAGTTTTCGAGGATTTTTTTATCAGGAGTGAACATCGGAAAATACTAGCAAAAAGAGATGCGAAATACAATTGTTATGAATGTGTCATTCCCGCGTAGGCGGGAATCCAGACTAAATATTCATTTTAAAAAGTGATTGTAGACTTGATCCCCTCCTTCGAGGGGATGACAAGCAAAATCGCATAAAACAAAATGATTACTGAGCTAAAAATATTCTATCGCCAAAAAGCTAAGGAGTTGGGAATGAAACAAATTGAAAAATAATCGCATAGTTTAAGAGGATTTTTTTGACGGAAGTGAACATACAAATACCACTACAACATTTGTTATAAAAAATATTTATATGGCGAAAAGTGGTTAAATCACCTTAATAATTGTTCGAACATATCTTTTGAATAAAGACGAAAATCATTTTCATGGATTTTTAGCGGTAATGGAACGATGGATGCTTTTGATTCATCAAAACTGACGAAAGGAGATGTTGTCCAGTGTAGATTAAGCTCGGGAGACGCAGACGGAAAATTTTGTAAAAATTTTAGCCATTCCAGTGATGGTGTATTTTCTGATAGGGCAACCTTATTATTGATGAGTTCTGGAATAATGATATCGTCAGCAATAATGAAGACAGGGATATTTCTCCTATAAAACACAGAGAGCAATTTAAAAAAATCAGTGATATTATCAAAAGATCCTTTTATCATCACCGTTGGAATACCTTGAGATTTATCAAAATTTTGAAAAAATTCCAATCGTAATGTCTCGATATCTTCATCGACGTCCATTTTTAATTTTGATGAAAGGCGATTACTGGTTATTATTGCTTCATTATTCGATATCTCTATTTCATACCAACTAGGATAATGAATTGTTTCTGTTTCCAAAGAAAAATCATCTTTTATTTTTGACCGAAGTATTTTTCCCATCGTTTGTACCCGTTCGCCAATTATTCTAAATCTATTTTTATTACTTGCGCTTCCGAGATACAAGCAAAGATCTCTATTTGTTCGTAAATAAATAATTTCTTGAATACCAAAAAGACTATTTAAGTCGTAATTAGGAGAACAAACAAATATTTGACGAGGCGACCAAGTCCTTGCTTCTCCCCAATAATCGCCAATTTTATGACCCATGAAAACTGATTCAAAATATTTTACAAACTCTTCTTGATATTGAGAACTGGTATAACGCGTTCTCTCAGTTCCAAGAGTTCGATATATATATGGGGAATTGAACGAATTCATATTTGATGAACCTTTACTATCTGGATGAATCATTACAGGTAATACCACTAAACCGTTTTTACGAACCGACCCGGAAATTCCCATTAAAAAATCTAAAAGCATTGTTTTATATGGATCATTTTTGGCAAAATTAAGGGTATAGTCAGCCCAAACAATATCAAAACTGCTTGGTTTAACGAACCAAGGTAAGGTTTGGCCGTCTCCATGAATAATCTTTATTTTAATCTTGTCACGCCAATTTTTATGTTTTTCATATAATTTTTCCAATGATTTTTCATGCTCTTGAGCGCCTGTCTTTGATTGTTCTACCAATATGATTTCATGCATTTCTCCTTTTTTTAGCGATTTTGGTGATTGTCGTAATGCCATAACTAAGCGCCCTAAAGTCTCAAGGTTTTGAGGATCCGCTGAACCAATGGTCAAAATACGCAAGGGAACAGGTCTTCTTGATTCTTTCATAAGCCATTCATAAACTGAGGAGGAAGAAAGAAGATATGAAAGTGTATCATCATAAAGAATTCTGTATTGTTCTGGATCTCTCATATAATTGTAATATTGTTCTTTTACAGTTTGCTCTTGCCCTGCAGATAAATATTGGGGTGGATTGAGTTCAGCAACCCATGTTGGAAAATATGGGTCTGAAAGCGTTTTTGGAAAAGAGGCTTTTTTTTGGGAGTAAGCAAGCCAAAATTCTTTATTTGCTAATTGTTCTATCGAAGGTGTCCAGATAGATTCTGATTTTTTTGGTCTGAATTCAGTCTTTGTTTTTATCCTTTCGTTATTCATATTTGACTAGTTTTTTTTTACCTAAATTTAAATTGATCATAATCTGCACATAGATTTTGAGGATTTCTTAACTCTCCTTCCAATTAAATTGACTATTTTCTGGTACTAAACCTTCTTCACAAACAAGTTTTTTTATATCGTCATCAACTACTAAAGAAGCTCCCTTATTATTTTCTAAAAATCTTTCAATAAATTCAGTTAAAAAAACAAGCGTCGAACTCGCCACTACCAAACGATCATCACTTTGTAGGGCTTGGTGTTCAATCCCTAAGTTTTCTTTATTAGGCAGATCATCGTACAAAACAAGCTGACGGGATCGTTCGGGATTCAGTTCAAACTCTTTTAGGCCCCCCTTTGTTGTTAATGATTTAATCAACCAGAAAGCATGCTCCATCCTTGCTAGGCGCGCTAAAACTTCTGACGTATTTTCAATTCCTGTTTTATTAAAAATACGGGTTATAATATCCTCTAACCGATTAATCAAATCTTGTGGGGATGTTGAAGGAAATACAACCTGCTCAATCAGTAAGTTAAATTGGCCGGCCACAGATCGACGGTTACTTTCTTTTTCTTCTTTACCTAACCCATCATATTCTTTTGTTGGGTATTTTTTTGTAGCAGACCATCTTTTATAAACAAATCTAGCTGCCTTTTCAAAAATATCCGTTTTTGAAAGTGGGTCTTTAATCGCTAATCTATCCCACGTTCTGTTAAGTGATTTTTTTGCCGGATCAGTTAAAATGTTCATTAAACATAAATCTTTAATGTCATTGATATTATCAATATAATAGGGTTTATCTTGTTCTTTATTATAGATTTGAGTCTGATATAATTCCTCTAACAACCCATTTGTAATTGCGACTGCAACAATAAAACTTTGCCTCATATTTTTATCTTCTGTATTACTCCAGAGCTCGTGATATTTTGACCTTGAATAAGAATATGAATTGTGCATTAATATAGCCAAATTCATCACAAAATCAAATACAAGCGGATTATTGTTTAATTTTTGAGTAATTGAGCCTTCCTGACTGGACCAATCAGAAATAACCTTGATCCATTCTTCTTGTGTACTTTTTTCATCTATCTTCTCAAATAGATACGAGGTGGCAAGAAATACATTTCCTACATTATTGCCCTTGCCGGTATCGGACTCATCTTCAAATACGCCAAATCCTTGACCTGTAAGATATTTTCGTACTGCGCCCCAGGTTTTATGAGATGCTTCTTTTGCCAATTTGTAACCCGTACCATATTCTTGATCAAAAAAGGAACCGACGATGGAACGCATACGGCTTTTTAGTAAATTTATTGTTAAATCTATTTCTTTGGTCTTATATATTTCGTACGAGTCCATTGTTTCATTAATCAGTTTCTTAATATGAGCTTCTTCTTCATCTTCAAAAACTGGAAGTAGCAATTCGCCTCTTTTTAAAGAAACTTCATTATCTTTCTTTCTGGCTTCATTTTGTAATATCAAATCCTGTAAACCTTTAGCGACGTTTTGAAACAAAACTTCAAAGATTCCTGGCTCAAGTCTTAGATTATATTTTTCTGATATAACGGTCAGAATATGAGCTAAATCCTTGGCGGTGTAGACTGCCCAGTCAGGATAAAAAGTCGTAGCCTGTCTACGGTCTGTGTGGCGATAAATAATATCTATAAATCTTTTAAGATTTTCACTGTCAAGTGACAAAGCTCGACTCTTAGTAATTTTTTCATTGTCAATGGCGTTGGTCATTACATCAAAAATCAAAAATAAGGCTTTCGCTCTTTGAATCGGGTCAAGGGAATCAATAAATCCGAGGCGTTCAATCTCTTTTCCGACGTTTTCGTGGTCGCCAACAACGCTGGCAATAAAATTGGAGTCATGTTTGTCAACATCCAATAACGTAAATACTTTTCTTATTAAATGACCCATTAGTATTTCATGGTCAGAATCTATCTGCCCCTTAGGGTCGACAAGATATTTTCCTTTATCATGAAGAGGTGCAACGTAATCTACTAATAGATCCATATGATGATCATCAAGCAACGGTTCATCAACTTGTTTATTATGTAAAGCATCTCTTAAAGATGAAGCACTTTTATTTACATCTTCCCTATGTTTGATTAGGTCTGCATGGCGTATTTTGTCCTCCGGACAAACAAATTCGATTGAATCGTTAAGAAGGTTAAAAGCACTTTTTAGATCTCCTTTTACATATACTCCTTCATCTTTGGCTAATTCTTTAGCATAATTAATAACCCGACGAAAATTTTGAAACATTTTTGTTCTTTCAAACGTAAAATTAGGCTCACTTTTTCTGATAGCCATCATCGCACGATCGCCCGCTGAATAACGATTTAAAAGATCCGTACACATGCTTCTTATTTTACTATAAGATATATGAATTAACTTGACTTATACCTGACTTTGAAGTATTTTGCATCGTATCGTTTTTAATCATCTTCTGCGCAAGTTTGTGAGGGTTTTATTTTCTTAAAGTAAGCAATCTTATTTATCCTTGCGGAACTATTAAATCAAGAATTTTAGACGGTGCTTTGTCATTTTTTGCAGCATCCATAAACCTATCCCATGTTTCTTGGAAATTAATCGCACCAGAAATTGCTGAAAATTCCGGAAAGTTCCAGCTTCTCATTGTGGAAATAAGGTGTTTTCTTTTTTGATGAGTATCAAATTCACCTGTGTCAACTTCCATTTCTCCATCTTCAAAAAATGTGATAACCGTATCGGCAAATCTTTCTTCATCTGAAGTACAAGCCACAGAAATATATCTTTTTAAGATACCGTCACTACCTAAGTGATTGCCTACCCTCATTCTAGTATTGCCTTTTGGAGCTAATAAACTGATACTTTCACAATATTGATTCCTATAGTCAGAGTCAGCTATTTTTAAAGGTATTTGCGTTTCAGAAGCTTGAAAAACAAAATCTCCATCATGATCATTTAAGGTATTCATAGATTTTTCAATAATTTCGGTAAGTTTGCCATTTTTTAATGAATATTGAATATCAAGTTTTAATGGATAATGCCTTCTTTTTTTTAACCTCTCTTGAACTGAAGTAAATGTTGAACCAATATTTTTTACGTCTATCACGTTACTTTGATTGACTACTTCTTCTCCTTTTATTGCTATATAAAAATCTCTGTCTAGGATATGAACCCCAAAAACTGTACCACCACCTAGTCTAGATTTTTGTCTTCTT
>CAZMBH010000025.1:1228-12697 GCA_964564535.1 uncultured Gammaproteobacteria bacterium | reverse complement strand
TGAATGGTTAAAAAAAAAGGTGGGGTTACTTGAGTAGCATTAATAATTTGACACCCCACCAGATAGCAACCACGCACCTTGACAAATTGGAGAGCGGATTGACCTTGAAACGTCAGTGTGAATTACTGGGAATCAGTAGGGCATCAGCTTACTACGATCCGGTTCCGGTTTCACCAAGTGACATTGACCTTATGGAGAGGATTGACAAAATCCATACAGCGTCTCCAACCTACGGAGCACGTGTAATGGCTAATATGTTAATGCGGGAAATTGACTATATAGTAGGCCGTAAACGAGCAGGGTCGCTCATGGAAAATATGGGGATTGAGGCTGTTTATCCAAAACCCCGACTAAGTTTTAATGGTAAACCTCACGTAGTTTTTCCATACCTGTTAAAAGATGTTTCGATTATTAAACCAAATCATGTTTGGAGCGCTGATATTACGTATATTAAATTAAATGGCAGTTTTCTTTACTTGGTAGTTTTTATCGACTGGTTTGCAAGATATATTTTGTCCTGGAAATTATCAGATTCTCTAAAAACTGATTTCTGTCTTGAAGCGGCACATAAAGCATTAACGATTAATATCCCAGGTATAGTAAACTTTGACCAGGGAGTTCAATTTACAGATGAACAGATGATTGCCATATGGAATCAAGAAGAAACAAAAATCAGCATGGATCATAAGGGCAGATGTTTTGACAATATATTTGTTGAGAGATTTTGGAGGACTTTAAAATATGAAGAAGTATATTTGAAAGATTATTCTTCACCATTTGAAGCTCGAGAATCAATCGCCAAATATATTGACAAATACAATTTCCAAAGGCCCCATTCATCACTGGGATACAAAACACCGGCGGAAATATACTTTGCCAATTAAATTATTATAAGTTAAAAATATCGGGTAAGTTCGTGTCGAAATTATGTGTTGACAAACGGTACCACTTTAGTCTCCATCCTTCATGTCCGAAGTTATGTCATACGCTTTATTCGATAGTGAGCCAGTTTGTTTAACTTGATCTTCTGTTAATGTAATTTCTTCAATCTTTATGTTACCTGAAGGATCTGGTAGCTTTGTAAAAGTTAATTTTAGCTCACTATTTTGAGGAGCAATATATTCTTTGTTTAATTCAACCTTTTCAAAAGTCCACTGAGAAGGAGCTTTTGGTGGTACGGGTTCTGGAGTAATGATTGGAGGAGAAGGAACGGAGGGTGCTTCAGTAGGTGTTAATGCTGGTATTTCTGTTGGAACGGTTGTTTCAACAGGCGTAACTTCGACAGTTGGCGTAACCTCAACAGTTGGAGTAGGAATTGGAGTTTCCGACGGTACTGAAGTTGGTTCTGCTGTCGGTGTAATTTCCTCTTGGGCGCTAACTGGTCTGACAATCGGAGCAATCAATAAGTAAGGTGTTAAAGAATTTATTAAAAGAAGAATGGTGGCAAAAACAGAAATTATTTTCCGGAGAACTCTTTTTTTAATTCTCATGATATCAATAGGTTATAACCTACATTTGGAAGTAGTATATACCCAAGGATTTAGAAAGTCAAATCAACCTAACTAATACATTTTTTGTATAAGTTTGAAAGAAGTTTTTAACTAGATTTACTGATATATTCTAGATGCGTTATCCTTGTTTCATGATTATTCAGAGTTGATTGATTATTTCGATTAATGTCACGCATTTCAACACGGAATTCACTAACTTCTTCACGGAAAATATTAACTTCTTTACGAAAATCATTTAGCTCTTTAATTATGTCACTTTTAGTTTCACTAATAAAATCTAATACTTCCTGTATAGAAGTATCAATCTTTTTATTTAATACGCCAGTTTCTTGCTTCAATTCTTCCTTAGTTGAGAATTTTGTATCAAATTTATTAGATAATGATTTAATATCATCTTTGGTAACAAAAACCGCCTTCATTTTTTTAATATCCGCATCTGTGATCATAGCTTTTTAATTTAATCAAATAATTAGTAATTATTCAATCATAAAATACTATAAAGTTCTGTCAACCGCTTATAACCTACAAATGTGGAGATTAGATTGTTAAAACAATATTTTCTTTCCTAAATACCAACCAATAATTGTTAAGCCACTTATAATCAAAGATTTTAAAATATAATCCCGAATTGAAAGTTTTTTAATTTCAACTTTTTTTTCTACTTTAGATGAAGACGTTCCTAAAATTTTCGGCAGTGAATTTGATGGTTTTAGAATGATTTTTAAAATTGTAGGGGTTGGGTTTTCCATCCCGATTGAAGGTATTGGTGTTACAGTTGGTAAAATAATTGGTGTTGCGGATGGTGACGGAAATATCGTTTGAGCTGTCTGACTATTATATAGTATATTATAGTCATCGATTTGTGAGACATTTGTTTCACCAGTAATACTCTCCCAAAGATCATTATTTTCTGAAATTTTCCCAACAACTACTTCGTATTTGCCCTTATCAGTTCCTTGAACTTTTAAATTATAATTGCCTGATTCCGCTTCAGGAATAAAAATAATTCCGTCTTCTTCATTATAAATTTGATTATTAAACTCGACTGAAATTGTAGCCGGGGATTTAATAAAAAATATTAAAGATGAATCAATCTGCGTTCCTTTTCCCTCAACAATCTGTGAATCTGTATACTTTATTTGCAGCAAGTCAAGAATTTTTTTTATACCGTCTTTTTTATAAATCAACGCCCCATGATCTAGTTTTAATTTTTCAGCATCGGCATCTTGCGAAGCGCTTTTGCTCAACACAGTGTAATCTCCAAAATCAAAATAGAATTCCTTCGGTTTTCCGTCTGAATAGTTTCCTAGTAATTGGTCAAATTTATTTTGCGGTTCAACTATAAAGCCTGCTGGGGTATTCTTACCATCTTCTCCATAAATTGCAGTAAATACTGGAAAAATATCAGAAAGACTTAAGTTATATTGAGGCAAAAAACTATTTTTAACTGATAAATAATTAATGTCAATTTCTTTTCCATCAACGTCTTTCAAAAAATTAAAAGTTGGGAATAGATCTTTTGCAACCGGGAATTTATTTACCAATGTCACTCGATCACTTTCTATTGTTGATTTATTTAAAATTAAAATGGTTTTTACCGCTAACCAAAAAAAAGTGTTATCTTTATCAATTTCTCCCGATTCAAGGGGTTTATATACCTGGACAACACCTTGATGTGGCGAACCAACCGTTATAATTTGATTAACTTTATCTTTATTTTTTTGAACGAATATTCTCGCCACTAAACCTCCTAAAGAATGGCCAATTAAATTAATTTTTTTATCTGGATTATCTGTCCAAACCTTTTCTTTTAAAAAACTATTTAAGTTATCTGCAGACTTTTCTACTTCTTGTCTCCAATCAAAAGGAAATATAAATAAATTTTTATTTATTTCATAACCCAAATTTATAAGAGTATTAATTAAACCGTCGTATTCCTTAACAAAACTTTGTAGTTTCCAATCATTATAAGAGACTTCTTGATTGTGTAGAATCGCGTCCCGGTTCCAGGAAGCAAAAGTTCCGGGCAAAATGATAATTGGTGTTTTTTCCAAAACAATTATTGGGGACGGGGTAGGGAACAGGCATACCTGTTCCTCACACGCCAAATTCAAATGCCACTGATAGTCATCTCCAAATCCGGAATAATATAACTTAAGGTTATTTCCGTTATCTAAAATCGAAGGAAAAATTAAATGTCTTAGGTCGTAACTTTTGTCCCGTTTGAGTAAATAGCCTTCCTCATCAAAAACTGAATCACAGGTCAGAGGTAAATAAGTCTTTGCAATTTTTATTCCACTGTTATCTGATCTGTGAAAATACAAATATAAATAATTATTATTAACATAAGAAAATGGTCCGTCGCCATCATAAAGAAATTGCTTATCATTCGGACATCTTTGCCAATTAATTAGGTCATCAGAATAGGCCAATTTAATTTTAAATCCATTTTCGCCTCTAGCGCCGAAAAATAAATACGTTCTATTATCTTGTTCAAAAGGGCTTCCGGCAAAAACTCCATATTTTTCGGTTTTATTATTTTTGTCAGCGGATATCACCGGCAATAGATTATCAGAGCAGTTAAAATTGGTGTCACAGTTACTTAAGTAAATTTGATAAGTTTTATCACTCTCAAGACAGGAAATAAATAAAAAATACCCTGTTTGAGTTTTTAAAATACGCGGATTGGATAAATCAAATCCGATATTTAATATTTCTTTCTTCATTACCCAGTCAAATCCGTTGATTGATTCAAAATATCCTAAAGAATTATAAGAATCTTGTTGTCTTTTTATAACAAAAATACCTTTATAAAGACCACCATCTTCAAAAATATTTGCCTGTAAATGGTGAACATATTCGTTAATGTAATTAACACGTAATGGATTTTCCGTTGCCTTTACAAATTCAAATGATGAAACATCGTTACCTAAAAATAAATAAATTGAAAAGATTAAAAATAGTTTTAATAGTTTTTTAAGTATATATTCCACAACTTTATGAACTTTATAACTTTATAAACCTTATAAACTCGCTCGTCTACCGCTTATAACCTACAAAAATAGGTTGTTGTGTTGTTCTGTCGCTTTATTGCTTCCGATATATCACATTACAGTCGGTGATATAATATAGGCATGAGCGCCAAACTTTCCGTTTTGATGATCACAAAAAATGCCGCTGAAACTTTAGAAAAATCTCTCGCGTCAGTTAAAAAAATCGCAGATGAAATTATTATCGTTGACAGTAAGTCAACCGACAGGACAGTCGAAATAGCTAAAAATTATCTTGCTAAAGTTTTTGTTAAAGAATTTACTGACATTGGAAAACAGCGATTATACGGTTTATCAAAGGCAACAGGAAAATGGGTTTTAATTTTGGATTGCGATGAAATAGTTTCAGAAAGGTTGATGAACGAGATAAAATCAAAAATAGATAATCCAAGAATAAAAATTAACGGTTATTATATTCCATATCAAAACTTCTTTTTGGATAAGCCACTTCAATTCGGTGGTGAAGACTATAAAATGCTCAGACTTTTCCGACGGGTGAAATTAAATATCAAACCATCTTTGGTTCACAATAAACTTGAAATAAAAGATGAAAAGACCGGATATTTAAAAGGGAAAATATTTCATCATTCTTACCGGTCATATTTACAAATGTTTTCTAAATTTACAGATTACGGAATAAGAATGGGAAAAGAAAAGTTTATAAACGGAGAAAGGGCATCTTTTAAGAAAGTTTTTATTTATCCCGCCCACATGTTTTGGTCTAGATTTGTTAAAGACAAGGGGTTTGAAGACGGTTTTTTTAGAATTCCTTTAGATCTTTTATTTGCCTACATGGAGTTTATGACATATATAACTTTATTTTTGCTGTCATTCCCGCGCAGGCGGGAATCCAGGAAATCTGGATCCCCGTTTTCACGGGGATGACAATACACACATATGAAAACAGCTTTTATATTTGTTCTTTATAAAACGCCACAAGTAGAAATATCCCGACTAAAACAAGAAGTAAAAGACCTTGGTTTAAAAAATTATTTAATCTACTTTATTGACAATACTAACAACCATCAGGGTTATGCTGCCGGTGTTAATCAGGGAATAAAACAAGCTTTAAAAGACGGTTGTGAAATATTTGTTGCCGCCAATCCAGATATTAAATTAGACTCATTAGTCAAATTGGACCGATTTAACCTATTAGATGCATTGGACAAATTTGATATCTTTAGTTTTGCAATGCGCCAGCAAGGAAAAACTTATTATGGAGGACAAATTGATAAATGGCGGATGAGTGGAGGGTTAATTGAAAAAAAGCCAGATGACCGTTTCGCTACTACCGATTTTGTATCCGGTTCTTTAATGGTTATAAAAAAAAGCGTCATAGACAAGATTGGTTTTTTTGATGAAAGTTATTTCATGTATTATGAGGAAGTTGATTTTTGTTTTCGGTCTAAAAAATCCGGGTTTAAAATAGGCATCGATTCAGAACTTTCATACAATCATTTTGAGGTTTCTCAAGATAACCCCGAAAAAGAATTTTATTTATTTAAAAACCGTTTAAAGTTTTTACTTAAATTTGGAACTCTAAAACAGAAAGTTTACGAACTTTTAAGATCACCTAAAACAACTTTTGAAGAAATAAAAAGGAGACCGTTTTATTTAAATTTTTTTACTCTTAATGTTTCATCCGTTGTCAATAAAATACTCCATTTCGGTTTATTTCTTGTTTTAATCAATTATTTTAAACCGGAGGAATACGCCGTATATACCCTTACATGGACTCAGATAGGTTTGCTTCTCCCTTTATTGGACTTCGGAACCACATCTTACGGGTTAGTTTATATCAACGATTCGATAGAAAAAAAAGTCAGAGAGCTTTTCTCGCTTAGATTTTACTTATCTTTGATTACTTTTGTTCTGACTATTTTTTTGGCGATAATTTTTCGTTACCCGGTTTCTATTCTTATTCCAATTGTTCTAACTTCGTTTGTGATTTTTGCTAACATGTTTTCCGGCACTTATTTAATCTTAAGTTCAATTAAACAAAAATCTTATTTAGCTTCTCTCGTTTCGATGATCTTTCAAATTTGCTTAGTTATTTCGTTAATTGCAGGAATATTAATAACTAAACAGTTAATGACTGTTTTTATTATTACTTTTGTTTTATATAACCTTTATTCTTTAGTAAATTTTTTGCTAGTTAGAAAAGAAGTCGGCAGTCTGTCTTTAAAGATTGACTTAAAACAATGGTTAATTATTATTAAAAAATCTTTTGTTTTTTTGTTAATCAGTTTATTGGCCGGATTTTATTCAAAGGTTGACGTCCTTATTTTAAATTTCATAAAAGGTAAACAAGCAGTCGGAATTTATTCGGCCGGTTACCGGTTTTTGGACGCTCTTATGTTTGTTGTTACTGCATATAACGTATCTTCAATGCCGTTATTTTCTAGGCTAGTGAAAGAAAAAAAGAAAAAACTATTTATTAATAAAATAAAAAAAGATTTTGTCCTGGTTTTTTCGATCGGCATGTTCATAGCTCTAGGTTTTTATTTTTTAGGACCTGTTATTCTGCCATTTGTTTACAAGAGTACCTATTTTCAGTCCATACAGGTTTTGAGAATAATTATTTTTGCCTTGCCGCTAATTCTTTTGACATCTGTTTTTCTTAACTCAATTTATTCTTTAAACAAAGCTAAAGTAGTTATTTATATTTTCTTATTTCAATTAATATTAAACGTCGCCCTTAATTTATTTTTTATTCCCCGCTACGGCTTTTTTGCTTCGGCGTATATAACGTTAGTCTGCGAAACTCTTAATACTTTAATTTGTTTTATTATTTTAAGAAAATCTTTAAATGAAAATTTCCGTTGATGGGGGAGCATTAAATCAAAAAAATGACAGGCATTTTGGAACAGCTGTTTTTTCTGAAAATTTAGTGAAGTCCTTACAGCTTTATGACAAAGAAAACCAATATTCAATTTATACGTTCGATAATCTTAAGCCTAAACTGTTTTGGTTAAAAGGACGTGTAAGCTTCGAGGAATTTAAGCAGAAAAAGGATATTTTTTTGGCATTAAATCAAGCTGTTCCACTTTACACATCCGGAAAAGTTATCAGCTTTTCCCATGGTCTTTCCTACCGATTTTATCCAGGATTATATTCTGATAGCGACGTGATTCGATTAAATAATCAGCTGAAAGAAATGATAAAAAGATCGGATAAAATAATTGTTTCATCCGAAAAGGTAAAGAAAGAATTATTGTTAGTCAACAAGTCAATCGACTCAAAAATTATAATTTTACCTTTTGGTATTCCTTTTGACATGAAGAAATCAAAGCAGAACAAAAGGAAAAAATATTTTCTTTATGTTGGAATGAATCACCCAATAAAAAATATCGATTTTATTAAAAAAGCGTTTGATGAATTTAAGAAAAACAAAAAATATACTGACTTTAAACTTTATATCCTCACAAAAAACATTTCCAGAAAAGAACTAAAAAAATATTATCAACAGGCAACTGCATTATTAACCGCGTCACATTATGAAAGCTTTAATTTCCCTATCCTTGAAGCTTTATCTCAAGGTTGCCCCGTGATTGGATTAAAATCTGCCATTATTCCTGAATTTAAACCTTATGTTAATTTAGCCAATAATACTGAGGAGTTTGTTAAAAATATGGCGAAAGTAAGTATAAAACCAAATGTCCAATTGATTAATCAACTGTACAAAAAATTTAACTGGAAAAATTATGTCAATAATTTAGTAAAATTATATCGACAATAAAAATTATATGCCAATCGTGTTCTAACCTCCGAGGTTAGACACGGGTGGCAGTAACAATCTAATATGAAAATATCCGCCGTAGTTTTGACAAAAAATGAGGAAAAGAATATTGAGAGGTGTTTGAAGTTGCTAGATTTTTGCGATGAGATTATTGTTGTTGATGATTATTCAACGGACAAAACGGTTGAAAAAGTCAATAAATTTAATGTAGGGGTCGGGCATGACCGACCCGTTTTGAAAATTTTTGAAAAACATTTAAATAATGATTTTGCTGAACAACGAAATTTTGGATTAAGTAAAGCAACTAATGAATGGGTATTATCCATTGATGCAGATGAAGTTATTAGTGAGGAATTAAAGAAAGAAATTATAGGTCTTGTCCCGACTGAGTCGGGAGACATAAGCGCTTACTTTTTAAAGCGCAGAGATTATTTTTGGAATAAGGAATTGCGATTTGGAGAGGTCAAAAAAGTTCGAAATTTAGGACTAGTCCGTTTGGTTAAAAAAAATTCCGGGAAATGGATGGGAAACGTTCATGAAGTTTTTCATACTGCCAAAAATTCCGGAAGACTTAATAATTTTATCAATCATTACCCGCACCCATCTTTAAAAGAATTTATTATTGATGTAAACCGTTATTCGGATATTCGGTCCGAAGAACTGTTTAATAAGGGAGTAGGAACTAATATTTTTGAAATTATTTTTTTCCCTTTTGGTAAGTTTATTTGTAACTATTTTTTTAATTTAGGATTTTTAGACGGGCCGGCCGGTTTTACTTATGCATTTATGATGAGTTTTCATTCATTTTTAGTAAGAGCCAAGCTTTATCAACTGATAAATAAACGATGAACATCTTGTTTTATTTAACCGCTTTTTTATTCTCCTTAGGTCAACTGGGAAGAGTGTCTTTTTTTAATCAACAGGTGAATTTTTATCTATACGAAATTGCTTTATTATTTACTTTATTTTATTTATTTTTTAAGTACCGCTTTGAGCCAATCAAATACTATTGGAGCAGATTTAAACCATTTCTGATTTTCTTGGGTGTTTTGTCGCTTTCAATTTTGATTGGCTGGACAAAATATAGTCTTTTTGAAAATCTTGTTGGCCTGTTGTATTTATACCGCTTACATCTTTATTTTATTTATTTTTTTTATCTTCAATTTCATATTAAAACCGAAAAGAATTTTTTAAGAATTATAAAAAATGGAATTTTTTTAACTGCAATTTTAACGATATTTTCTACTTTAATTCAATATTTTTTTTATTCTGATTTAAGAAATCTCTTTTATCAAGGATGGGATCCTCACCTTTACCGGACTTTCGGGGTTTTTTTTGACACTTCAATTTCGGCCGCAATTTTTGGAATCTTTTTTCTAACGACCAATCAACTCGTTATAAAAATAGCTTACTTAATTTTGACAGCTTTAAGCTTTTCCCGTTCAACTTATTTAGGTTTATCATTAACTTTAATTTACTTATTTATAAATCAAAAACAATTTAATAAAATAATTTTATTTTTTGTTTTTTTTGTAGCATTAGTCTTCTTCATTCCTAAACCATCAGGAGAGGGCGTTAACCTAAAAAGATTTTATTCAATTATGTCCCGGGCTGAAGATTACCGATTAGGACTTACCCTTTGGAAAAATAAACCTTTAATCGGATATGGTTATAACCGTATTCGTTACATAAAAAATAATAATTCTGTTCATTCTGGAGCTGCTTTTAGCTCAAGTTTCCTGACTGTGCTAGTTTCTTCTGGAATCCTTGGTCTGCTAAGTTTTATTTATGTCCTATGGAGTTTAAGAAAGACTAACAAAGTTGCACCGGTTTTATTAATTTTTTTATCAATTGTTTCGTTGTTTGATAATGTTTTACTGCACCCGTTTATCTTGTTTTTGCTATTTATTAATCTTTCTGATAAGTAACCTTGAGAGTTTTTGTTTCAATATTACCGGCGATATCTTGAGCGGTAGCTACTATTTGATTTTCCCCGTCCTTTAATCTGACTGATGTTTCAAAATTTCCATTAGCATCTACGACAACCGGCAGATCATTAACGTGGATATAGGTTTCTTTGTCCGTTGATCCCTTAATTTTTACTTCCTGATTGCTGGTTGTAGAATTGTCTGAAGGTTCACTAATTTCTAATTTGGGCTTTTCGCTTTTATAATAAACTTTGTAGGTAATTGTATTTTTTTCTGTTTTGCTGTCTGTTGATTTGGCTTTAATGTACACATCATTTTCACCCTTTTCCAAATCTCCGATTTCTTCATTGAAAATATCGGAGGTAGATTCTATTTCTTTGACTTTCCGACCGTTTAAATAAAAATATAAGATGTCAAAATTTAGAGTTGAGCCGGAGACGATAATTTTTGCGCTATTGGTGGCTTGCGGAATTGAAGAAATGTCAATTGAGCTAAAGGTATCTTCAGACTTAGATAAAGGCTTTGTCGATGGCTGTGGAAATAACCCGGAAATAAAACTGGAGGTATTTAATAATATCTTTATACCAAAAGTAAAAATAAAATAAAGGACCAAAAAAAGTAGAAAGATATATAAAAATATCGTATTCTTCATTTTTTTTTCTTGAACCCTTTCTAATCTTCCCATGAGCCGACGGTCGGAATCGAACCGACTACCTACTGTTTACGATACAGTCGCTCTACCGGATGAGCTTCGTCGGCGAATAATGAGCGGGATAGGGGAATTGAACCCCTTTCTCTACCTTGGGAAGGTAACATACTACCGGTGTACTAATCCCGCGAAACATTTAAATTATACATCAATAAGTGTCAACGGGGGATAATCAAAACCATACCGGCTTCGATGGTATCAGGAGTTAAAAGGCCGTTGGCTTCCATTATTTTTGGCCAGGCAAAAATATCGCCATATACTTTTTGAGAAATAATTGATAGCGAGTCTCCGGGTTGAACAATATATTTATTTTCCACATAAGTTACCTGAGAAGAAGATATAGCCGAAATTTCACCGGCTGTTGGCTGCCGTGGAGTAACTTGAGGTATGACCAATTTAATTCCAACCTCTAAATTTGAAGAGTCAGATAGTTTGTTAGCCAGACTTATATCGTAAGCATTAAAACCCGATCCATAAAATTTTTCTGCAATGTGCCAAAGGTCATCGCCTTCTTGAGTAACATATGTTTCTA
>CAZMBH010000025.1:0-1128 GCA_964564535.1 uncultured Gammaproteobacteria bacterium | reverse complement strand
AATTTTTCTGCAATGTGCCAAAGGTCATCGCCTTCTTGAGTAACATATGTTTCTAATGGTTTCATTACCTCAACCTTATTTTTTACAAGTATAGTTCCGAATTTAAATGTCGGAATTTTAAAAGTCAGATTTATTTTTATGTTTTTCAAAAACATATTGTAAGCTAACGAAGAAATGATAAAAGAAGCAGTCAAACCGAGTAACAAACTAAAGTATTTTTCCTTTACGGTTATTGCTAAAAGTTTTTGGTAATTAATCCCTCTAATTTTTATTGGTTTTTTTCTGTAAGAGCGTATCATAGACCCGATTATATAAAATGAAGCCAAATTTTTCAACACTTAACGTAGTAATTATTCTTTCTTCGATCCTATGGCGTGTTTATAAACAAAATTATAGGAGATAAGCAAAAAGGATATAGAAACTGCAATCATTAATCTCAAACTATTGTTAGATAAAAATATTTTCACTGCCTCGTAAACAGTTACAATAAAACAAGGTGTCAAAACAAGAAAAAAAACAAAATCTTCAATCGGTACACCGTAAATTTTAAAACCTAAAATAGATTTAGAGTTGTATTCCCATATAAAAAAATTGTCTTTTTTTCCTTGCCTCACGGCCCAAATATCAAAAATTCCGCCCACGATTAAAACTATTAATATCAAAAGGATTAATGCACTGAAGTCAATATTATCTTTAACTAAATAACCCAATAAAATTGCAGGAATTCCTAACAACAATAGATATGTTAGGGAATATAAATATCTATTCATTATATTAATAATACCAAACCCAAAAAAACGAAAGGTTTTATTCTGCGCGACGTCTGGAACGCTGTTGAAACTTTTTTGAACAGAAGTTTTAGTTAGCTTGAATATTTATATTCCTATAGTATAATATGTCATGGCCAGAAACTTGGAAATAGGTAGAAATGAAAATCTAACTTCTCCGCATATTCCTTATATACAAAGATCTACATTTGGATTAATAAAGTCTATGGAGCGTGAGAAAGAGTTTTCCCATCCTAAAAAATATACACCTTTTGAAACTAATCTAGTAGTAAGTTTATCTGATGCATTATATACAGGAAGGCTTAAATCAGCCGCTGAGACAAAAAAATTAATACCCAAG
>CAZMBH010000024.1:0-12794 GCA_964564535.1 uncultured Gammaproteobacteria bacterium | reverse complement strand
TATTTTATGGTAATATTCTTTTATAGATAAACCATTAAATAAAGAAGAGATTCAACCCCTGTATCACTTACGTTTTAAAAAACTTTGTCGTGATTTGGGTAATGACTATTTCTCAAAAGTTACTAAGAAAGCCCCATGGGTTTGTTTTTCTAATGAATTTGGCGTTTCCGATTTAAGTTCAGCCGGAGGACTTGGATATCTGGCCGGTGATTGGGTTCTTCTTGCCGGCAAGCTTGGAATTCCATTTGTGGGAATAGGCCTTTACTATGAATATAAATGGAAACAGGAAATAGACAAAAATTTTTTACAGAGAGAAAAATTCTTTAAGGCTCCCGAACCTGAATTCTATAATTTTAGAAAGGTTTTAATAAATCTTCCGCCACTTATAAGTAACGGAAAGAAAATTAGAATCAATATTTATAGCAAACGAGTAAACGGAAATCTTCTGCTCATGTTTCATGAGCCTGGAATGAGAGCTCTTTATGAAGGGCACATACAGTCGGAACATCGACTGTATCAATCAACGGTACTTGGGTTTATTGGGATACGGGCTCTTTTTAAACTTGGGATTGATATTTCAATACTTCATCTCAATGAATCAACAACAGTTTTTGCCGGTATCGCTTGGGTTGATATCCTGATGGAAAACGGACTGAGTATGGATAAGGCACTAATGAATGTAAAAAAACAAACAATTTTTACCAATCACACACTTTCACCGGCGGCAGAACCGATTTGGACGATTGATCAAATGGATAGATATGTTTTTAAAAATGTAAAAAACATTGAGCTTCGGTCATGGCTCACTGAGATAGTGAAAAAAGAAGGTGGGGTAATTAAGTTAAGTAAATTAGCTTTAATGATTGCCGGCCATAGTAATGCGGTCAGCAAACTTCATGCTATTAAAGCAAAGGAGTCCTATGGTTTGCCATTTAGATCTGTCACCAATGCAATTGCCAATAGATGGATTTATCCCGAACTACTTCATACATATAGGCTTCTTGGAATAGGAGATCCTGTTATCGATCTTCTTCCTCCTGATTATAAGAATAAATTAAATCTTCTCAATATTGCCCATATGCAAGAAGTTAAACAGCATGCGAAAGAAGACCTTTGCAGTTATTTATTATCAGATCGTCATGACCAGTATGGAAAACCAGTGTTAATACCAGAAGATGCCAAAATTATTTTATGGACGAGACGCTTTACTTCATACAAGCGCCCGAGGCTTCTTTTTTCCGATCCTAATCGTTTATCTGAAATTTTGGAAAGAAATAATATCCATATTATCTTATCTGGGAAAGCCCATCAAAAGGACGATGATATAAAACTACTGCTTCAACATATTCTTCGTGTCGTTGATGGAAATAATATTTTGAAAAAAAGAGTTCATTTTGTAGTTAATTATAATTGGCAGCTTTCCAGATATTTTGGAGGGGCGGATATTATTCTTAACACGCCAATTCCGGGTTGGGAAGCATGCGGCACATCTTGGGAAAAAGCAGTTGCCAATTGGACACTTCTTTGTTCTACAAAAGATGGAGGAGTTGCAGATATTTTTTTTACGGATAAGAAATATAAAACTAACCCGCCATTTTTTGAAATTGCTGGAGCAAATGACGAAAAGGCTTCAAGGTCGCTATATAAAAACCTTGATCGAATGGCTAAGATTCTTGATAACCCACATCAATGGAAAAGAGCAGTCATAAAACAGTTGGAAGCATTTTTACCCATCATAAGCGGAACCAGAATGATGATTGAGTATCTGAACTTAAGGTTTGAAACGAATTTATAGTTTAAAAATTGTTATAATGTATTAATGATAATACAACTATTAATTAACGCTCTTGCATTTTATATTACTTCATACATAATTCCAGGTATGGCGATTAACGGGTGGCAAACATTGTTGGTTATTGCCGTTGTTTGGGGAATATTAACGATTATTATTAAACCAATACTAATTATTTTAACCCTACCAATCAATATTTTGACACTGGGATTATTCACATTTGTCATTAATGCCATACTGCTTTTAATAACAAGCAGCCTCGTTCCTGGTTTTAAGATAGATGGATTTGGAACTGCGCTATTAGCGGCGATCGTACTTACAATTGTCAATGGATTTTTATCTGCGTTAAAGCAATAGATCTTACAATAAATTAATTAGAGTTCGAGCACATCATTGTATAGATTGGATTGTAGGGGATTGTTTTTGGATAGGAGGTAAGCTTCTGTAGATTTTTTCCGAAACTAAATTTAGTCATTTTCGTTTTTCGATTCTCTTTATTTTGAAATTTTTGCCACTTTTTATATTTATCTGCCGACAGATGCATTGTCCCAGTGCAAAATTTACTGCCACACCTACAATCATGCGTACAAGGATTACAGGTTTTATCTTTCGGACAAAGTAAATAGGAGATTGTCAGTTCTTCACAAGCTTTTATTTTTCTTAAAGCAAAAAATAAAGTGTGTCCATGATAAATATAAACCCAACAGTTTGGCGAACAGGAATGATTGAGAAGATGAGGACCTGGTTTTGTTAAATCGGGATAAATAGAAGCTTGATCGGTCAGATACATTAAGTAAAGTCCTTTTTTATCTTTTTCTAAATCATACTCGGCGATATCTATTACTTTTCCAAGATAATCGCTGATTACGGTGCCGGCTTTTATTTCTTTTTTAGAAAAAACCCCATATCCTTTATCCTTGGTTTTTTTAATTTCCCAATAAGCTTTTTTTAACAAAAACATATTGATAATCTAACACATATTATGTCTAATAATTTTTGATACAATCTTTTAATGTCCAAAACTAAATTAAATACAAACTATATTAAAATTGCCTCAGAAATTTTTAAGGGTTGTGCTAATGATAAATATATTGTTTTAGGTTCTGCCGCTACGCTTTCTTTTACTGCAAAAATTGGTTATTCAAGAAAGATAAATGACCTGGATATAATTTCCGACAGTTCATTAGTGGATGTGATAAAACAAAAATTAATAAAAAAAGGCTTTATACAATCTACTTTTATAAACAAAAGGATGCCGTTTTTTAAAAAACTTATTGAACATGGTGAATCAATCTATCTTCGTTTTTCCAAAGATGATATAAATGTTGAAATTTTATCGACAAAGTTTATTAAAAAAGATTCCAGTTTAATCTTTGATCTTTATCCACAATTTTGGGTAAAAATTCCTGTTAATTCTCTTATTCAAACAAAATTCGGTAACGCAAAATTTACCACGCTTAATATAAATCTTCATTGGGCGATTAAACAGTTGTTAAATATTACTTTAGGTAGATTTATGCTTTATAAAAGAAAACAGCGGGTAGAGGACTTGTCATATTTAAGAAAATTAATAAATATAAAAAAATCCAAAAAACTACTTAAACAATGTCGATTTGGTTATAAATTTTTGAGTTTTAGCGTTGCAACTTTTCTAATCAATTAGGTACTTAACTTCATTTCCCAGCTGCTTTAAACAAAGAAAAAAGAATGATGCTGGAAACGATAATAATCACTAAAAGAAATCCGACGACGAGAAGTCTGGTTGTTTTACTTTCTTTTTGCATATTTCTTAAAAATGTTAATTAATAACTGAAAAAAAGATTTGATTCCTTTCCATAAAATTGGAGCAGTTTTCTTAATTATTCTCCAAATAAAAATTTCGATTGCTTTCAAAATCTCAATAATTTTTTTCCCAACTTTTGTTTTCCTAAACCTAAATAAAATTGCACAAATAATTAAAATTATTATTCCGATAATAATTGAAAGAGTTTTATAATTCACATAACCCGTTTCCTTGGTTCCATTATTGTCAATAATAATTTGCCTCCCTTGTTTTATTTCCAGATTAATTTTATCTCCTTGTATTTCCACTTCGCCGGAATCGACCGCAACATTAAATTTATTGGCTTCATTTTTGACGGTGAATTTGGTATGAATGTTCTTTACTATAAAATACTCGCTGCTTGGCACTTTGTTTGTCCAAACGAATAAACCCAATTTTCTTTTGAATAATTCCAAATCGTACCGGTCAAATTTTAGGGCGTAAATTATTGCCGGGGAACTGAAATCAGCGGTCAATTGTCCTTTAAGCAATACAGGATTTCTGTAATGGTCGACTGAAAAAATTGTTCCTTCCGTTATATGAAGAGTCCCTTTTCCTCCTCCCATATTCAGGTTGATCGAGCGATTTGCTATATAAATCAATCCCTCAACAAGTTGGTCAAAACGCTGAGCATCCGCCTGATTGAAAATACCACCTTGATAATAAGATAGTCCGCTGGCTGAATTTTCAGTTATGGTTGGCACTCCTGTTGGGGGATTATATTCTACAGAATAACTGCCGACTTTATAAAACTTTAATGTTTTATGATAATTAGTCATAAAGTAAAGACCTTTATCATTGGCATGGACAAAAACCACTTCTTCCCGCCCCGCATTAGGAAGACCAGATGGGGTTTTATCAACATTATTATCCGTAAATATTCTAATTGTTCTGTAGGAATTAGTTGGAAAAGTGGTTGAATAGATAACGTATTTTCCGCCAGGCGAAATAGAAATATCAGCCTCATCGCCATAAATTTTTATATCTTTTTCCCAGGATTTGGCACCGTTGGAAAACAAATAAACTTTTTTAATTTCGGCAATGGCAATTTTACTTGCGTCCTGGCTACTGTCGATTTTGGAAATTCCTCCACCTCTAACATCTTCAATATCTGTAACAACAGTGTTGTTAATAGTATGTACGCATGATCCTATTTTTGGGCAGTTGCCAACAATGTTATTAGCAGCCGTAAAATGAAGGTCGCCGTTTGACGAATATCCAACGCTTTCCTTAGCGTCTTTAATACCATAGATATCATGGCGGGTATAGACATATAATCCTTTATTCATTAATCGGTTGGGTAGAATATAAAATCCGTCAGGGGAAACATCGCACTCTTGAGCGCTATTACCAGGTTTAAATTCAGTCGTTCCAAACTCCTGACCCTGTGAGTTAAAGAGTTTTAGGACATTTCTGGTGTTGCGGACACCTGCAGTTCGATCGTAAACATATAAGGCAGTTGTATTACCGTCGTAAGAAGCATCGAGACAAGCATATGAGTTACCACCGGTTGCTACCATACCAGAAATTTCCTTAATTTTATTTCCGGTTTCTAGATCAAAAAAATATAGTTTACCGGTATTAGCTTTATTTTTAGTTGTATATATAATTATTCGTTTACCATCTTTAGTAGCTGTCACCTGTGAGAGAATTTCACTTCCCCGATCGAGTTGCCAAAGAAGACGTGGTTCATGAACAGTCAGCCCGCCATCGGTCAACCGGCCATTTAATTTTTCCATGACAAATTCCAAATTTTGATCGTTAGGTACGGCATTAATTGTTTGGCCAATCGTTTTATAGCCTGGTGCCGAAATAGTAAAAAAGTATTGTCCCGGTTGCATGCCGGGCAGAGATGTTGAATCATTAACATCTTGTTCAAAACGCCAATCAGCATTGCTTGCCAAAACATGGGCAGGAACAAAGTTTCCGGCCTGATTTTTAACCAACACGTTAAACATCACATCCTGATCTTTCAAAATAAAATTAACTCCGGTTTGAGAAAGTCCTTCAACTCGGCATTTATCAACATTCATGCTAAATGTTATTTCTGCCTCTTTTGTTTCCGGTTTGCTGAAATCGGGATGAGTAGCAGTTAAGGTAACTTTTCCTAAGCTGGCGATTCCTCTAATATGATAAGATCCATATTTATCAGTCGTTGAGCTTTGGCCGGTGCTTGCGGTTATCGTTGCTCCAACAACTTTTTTACCAAACAAATCATCCACCCGACCGGAAATTGATCCGGCATAACGGGGAAGATAAAATTCATGTCTGGTTTTTATAAATCCTTCATCGTCAAAAACTACTAAAGTATATTTTTGGGAATTATTACAGGAATCACCACCATTAGTCACGTCGACATTTAAAATATGATCAAAATTAGCTTTATTTAGTCCCTGGATTACCATCTCCAGGCTGTGAATAGGATTTTTCCCTGATTGATAGTCTCCCTCAAACCATTTGATATGGGTATTTCCACTATCTTCTCCCTCGTTTTTAAGTTCAAAGCTGACCATATATTCAGTTAAACTTGTGAGGTTAGTACGGTGGGAGGTGAGATTCTCAACTGATAAAGAAAACGGAGTTGGAAGCTTATCAATTTCATAAATATAAGTATTGTCATTTTCACCGCTTTCCGGAATCATTTTATTGGGATCAACATTAAAAATAACCTTGGTATATTCACCTTCAGGAGCTGTAAATGGAACAGATTTAAACCACACTGGCGGGATATAGTGATTATTTGCATCAGATTTATATTTATTTAAAAGTCCGGAGACGTTGCTTTCATCAATTAAAAAATCAACGACCGAATCCGTCGGATCTTTTGGTGAGCTCATTCTGGCGCCAAGAAATATTAGTTCCGGAATTTTTTCAGTAAACAAAGTTCCACCACCACTGACAACTTTATCACGGTTTCTTGTATGTCCCCAACTGGCCGTTACATCGATATCCCAAGCGTAGCCTGGCCCATTATTAACAACTTCAAAAATTAATTCGTGGCGATCTTCAGAATAAAAAACGTGAGGTTGAGTTTCTGCACTAAAGGCAGTGCCGACGGAAAGATTGGGAGCGTAATAGGTTTGGCTTACATTAGTACATGTATTTTCGCACTCCTTCAGTTGGGGGACAAGACAATCAATGAGTGGTTTGCAAATAGCTAAGGCTTTAAAAACTACATCGACATCAACAATCATTTTTCTTTTTCCCGAAGCCATAGATTTAACGGCATCTTTAACTACCCCAATCGCATCATCGACGGCACTTTTTGAACGATTGTACATTGACTTTGGAACATATCCCAACAAAAATCACCTTTCCAGACAAATTTGTACGCTGCACATTGGGAGTAACAGACGGCCTCTGTCTGTTCATATGCCTCAATTTTTTGAGGAAGAAAAAAAGCTATTATTAAAAATAAGAGCAAAGATCCAATAACAACCAACCTTTTCAAGAGTTTCACGTTATGATAATCTTAGTCCCACAATTTTTTGTTTTCAAATATTACCTTTTTTATGTAAGTTTATTATTTTGATGGAGAGCTTCTTCGATTAAAAAAACTTGATTACTCCGGAGGAGCGGCATTTTATCCTGTGAAAAAAAACCATAGTCGGAAACTTCTTCGCTTTTCTTAAATTCGCCCCCAATAAATAATCCCAAATAACATAAATCTAAGCGGGAACTGGTTCTGTCTGTGCGAGTTTTGAACGATTTGTCAACACTGACGACAAAACCCGATTCCTCTTTAATTTCTCGTTCCAATGCTTCAGCAGGATGTTCTCCGGATTTCATATAACCACCAGGTAAACTCCACGAATGTTGTCTGTATGTATGTTTAAAGAGTAAAATTTCGTGCTTATCATTAAGAATAATTCCGGTTACTCCGACTAAAAACTGGTTTTGAAAAAAACGCATAAAGAATAGTTGAACACCTTTTGGCATATTTAGAAACTTCCAAACTTTAGCAAGTAAGGATTTCATAGCGCATTTTTGTCCTGAGGTTCAATAACTGTCGAGTTATTTTTAAGTCTTTCATTTTCTAATTCCAGTTGGTGAATCTGTTTAGTCAAATCAACATTTTCACTTTTGCCTTGTTTGATTTTTTTATCTTTTCCACGTAGGGTAAAACCGGTAAAAATTGAATTAACAAGGTAACCAAGATATGCTAAGCCCAGTCCCGTTAAAAGAGAACCGATAATGACATAAAAAAGAGGAATATCGGAAAACACATACTTCCAAAGATGCAAGGTCACTAGCGTCAAATTATTTTGAGCCAGATAAACCATGACCGATCCAACCACTAAAAATAGAATAAGTGTAAACATATTAAACAGTATACATGTTTAATTGTAACTTGACAAGTAGTACAGATAGTTGTACTATTTGAAGTATGACAACTAATAGAAAACAACGAGTGACAGTCTTTCTTAATCCGATTTTGATTAAACAAGCCAAAGCACAAGCCGTAATAGAAGAACTTAGTCTAACTGACTTAACGGGAAGAGCCTTAATAAAGTATTTACCAAAAAAAACGATTATTAAGAAAATAAAGATTGGAACAGATATTGATTCTTAAATTCCACTTAATAAAATCAAAAAATCTTCAGTAATTGTAAGGAAATAAAAGGAGGTGAAAAATATGGTACAAGAAGTTATTCAGCAGACAAGAACCGTAACATCGGGAGTTTCAACAGATTCTCCGCAAAAAACATACCAGACAAAAAAGGCGATCTTTAGAAGCTATCAAGTTATATGGTATATCTTAGGTGTTATCGAAGTTCTTCTAGCATTTCGGGTGATACTTAAGTTCTTAGGGGCAAATGCTTTTAGCGGGTTTGCCAATTTTATCTATGCAATCAGCAGCCCATTCGCATTACCTTTTTCCGGAATATTAGGAACAACAGCTAGTTCAAATTTAATATTTGAATGGTCGACTTTAATTGCTATGGCAGTTTACGCTGTTATTGCTTATGGAATCGTAGCACTATTTCAATTAGTAAAACCAACAAACCAAGAAGAAGTAGAACAATCAGTAGATAACCAGTAAAGATATTAAAATTTTTTCAATAAATGAAGGATGTGAAAATATATGACAAATCAAAATAAAGGTGGTATTAATCCAGTTGCAGCCGCAGTTGCCGGAGCAGTTGTTGGAGCAGGTGTTGCAGTCGCAGGAGCAGCAGTTCTAAGTAATAAAAAAAACCGTGAAAAGATAGGTAAAGCGTTGAATAACGTAAGAAATCAAGCAGTAGATTATGTAGAAGGAATGAAGAAACAGGCAGAAGATAAAAAAGACGAAGTGGAAACAAAATTAACTGAAGGTAAAGTAAAAATGGCGAAAGTAACAAAATCAGTAAGAAAGTCTTTAGATCATGCGGTGAAGGATGTAAAAAAGGCCGTTAAATAAATAAAAAATATTTTTAAGGAGGTGAAAATGTATGGCAACAATAGTAAATAATCCTGCTCCAGTATCAGATTCAAACAGTGGAATGGGAATGGTAGTTGGGCTTATTGCCCTGTTCGTCTTTGCTTATCTATTTATTATGTATGGACTTCCGGCAATGAGACAGATGGGTAGTCCGCAAATCAATGTTCCAAGCAAGATTGATGTGAATGTTAATCAGACAAAGTAATCAATTATTAACTGATTATTAATTAATTATTAATTGATTTATTGTAAATGAATATGAAAAATCAAAAAACAAATTATTTTGGTATAGGTATGGTTATTCTTTTGTGTTTTATAATTTTTGGTTTTGGTGGCAATTACCTAAAAAAACAAAATAAACCTTCCCCTTCACCTATTATTGAAAAAAAATCAATAACCGATACGTCAAGTTGGACCACTTATACAAATACAACTTTTGGCTATAGTCTAAAGTTTCCGGAAACTTATGAAGTTCCACCTCAATCCGAAAAACAGAAAAACCAATTGGGAGTTGGTAACAATATTATTATTCTAAAAAAAGGTTCAAATAATGTGATTGTTGAGATAAATGTTTATTTAGATAAAGACAACATGTCTCTTGAAGATTACATGAATAATAATTTAAAAACGTTTGGAATTACTGGCCCTTTGGTTAAATATAATTTTTATGGATATGACTCATTGTTTAATAAAAATCAGCCCGGAATCAACGTAATTGTTAAGCAGGGTCAATATGTTTATCATATAACTGCCTCTACGGCGTCATCAGACAAAGAAGTAGGAGATATTGTGGCAACCTTTAAATTTATATCTACGCTAAATTACGGACCTCAAAAATCAACCACGGTTTTTGTTAAGGATGGCTCTGATTATGGACCTCCGTTTGATTCGAATTTGTATCAGTTGGAGATTTCAAAAGGTAGTACTCTATTTGCAAAAAGTGATCTCGTTGATCTCAAAAAATATTTAGGCAAAACCATAACGGTTCATTACCGAGAAGTAATAGGTGTCATTATGGGTGAACAACAATTAGTTACTGTTGATTCTATAAAATAAAATTTATTTATTTGAAAGGTGGTGAATGAAATATGGGAATTATACTTTGGATAATTTTTGGAGCCTTGGCAGGGTGGATTGCATCAATCATTATGAAGACAGATTCTAATCAAGGAACAATGATGGATATAATTATGGGTATTGTTGGAGCTATGGTCGGCGGTTTTATTATGAATTTTTTTGGTCAATCAGGGGTAACAGGATTTAATCTTTATAGTCTTGTTGTTGCCGTGATTGGAGCTGTCGCCGTTATTTATATTGGCCACGTAATGCGAAACGGATAAAATCTATGGAAATAAATTGGCAGGATATTTTTTATATTACATCATCAATTGCGATGATTACGGCTTTTTTTGCCTTAATTTGGCTAATATGGTTGTTTTTTGTTGCCACAAAAATAATAAAAATTTTTATGGTGAGGGTTCGAGAATGGGATCATGACATTGATGAAATAAAATATCTGATAGCAGATGTCAAATTAAAAGTTTCAAAGTTTTTATTAAAAATTCTAGATAAAAGAATTGATAATAAACAAAAATAAATATGGGAATACTAGATATAATCTTAATTTTGTTGGTTATTTCATAGCTGGGAGGATTTTCTCTCAAGATTGGTGGAGGACTAATCCATTTATTACTTGTCATTGCAGTGATAGTTTTTCTTATTCGTTTTATAGGAGGAAATTTATAAAAATATGAGTATTTCTTTTTCAAAATTAAGCCCACTGGCATCAGTGATATTTGGAATATTAATCTTAGCTTTCCCAAAATTTTTAAACTATCTGATAGCAGGGTATCTTATTTTAGTTGGTATAATCGGACTTGGTTTAATAAGGTAATTTTTCTTTTCACTTTATATAATAGGTAAATGAAAAAGAATATTTTAATTGGTGTCACTGGGGGAATTGCTGCGTATAAAATTCTTGATCTAATCAAACTATTAAAAAACGAAGGTCGTAATGTGTTTGTTATTATGACGAGGGGGGCGACAGAAATGTTTTCTCTTGCTGATTTTGAAAAAGCCTCTGGAAACAAAATCTCGTTCAATCTCTTTGAGAAAAATTTCAACTACAAGGAAGTTTTAGGTAACAGAAAAGTTGAGCACATAGAACTTGCTGATAAATCAGATGTTTTAGTAATTGCACCGGCGACAGCCAATATTATTGGTAAATTGGCTTATGGTATCGCAGACGATTTTTTAACAACAACCGCATTAGCGATAACAACTCCGATAATTATTTGCCCCTCAATGAATGTTAATATGTGGAATAACCCAATTGTTCAGGAGAACTTGGCTAAATTAAAATCAGCGGGGTATCAAATTATTGAGCCAGCCGCAGGAATGTTAGCCTGCGGATACGAGGGAGTGGGAAGACTGGAAAATGTTGAAATCATAAGTAATGAAATAAATAGATTATTGGAAAGAAGCGATTCCTTAAAAGATAAAAAAATTATTATTACTTCTGGAGGAACAACTGAAAAAATAGATGAAGTTCGTTCTATTAAGAATAGAAGTTCTGGGAAAATGGGAGTTGCATTGGCTGAAGAATGTTATTTAAGGGGGGCGGACGTTTTATTGCTTCGAGCAAAAAATTCCATTAAACCAAGATATTTAATTAAAGAAAAAATATTTGAAACAGCAAATGATTTACTTCAATTAATTAAAGTTAATATTAAAGACATCGATCTATTTTTTCAAGTTGCAGCAGTTTCTGATTTCAAAGTAGAGAAGACTTTTATAGGAAAAATATCCAGCGGTAAGTCTTTAAATCTAAAACTAGTTCCTCAAATAAAAATTTTGAATCAGATAAAAAAAATATCGCCAAAAACAACTTTAATCGCTTTTAAAGCAGAGTACGATCTAGGAGAAAAAAAATTAATTGAAGAAGGAATGAAAAAATTACATGAATCAAAAGCGGATATTGTTATTGCTAACGACATCAGTCGTACAGATCGGGGATTTGAGTCTGACAATAACGAAGTTTATATTATTTCAAAAAACGCAGTGGTAAAAAAAATTCAATTAACATCTAAGAGAGAGATAGCCCGAGCAATTGTTGAATCTGTTTTATAATAACCTCTTCACCCTCTTGATCATTAATGATTATCTTGTGCTTAACTTCTGGTTTCTCAAAATTCATTTCCATGATTCTTGCATAATTTAAATCTAAAGGGTAATCGGTTCTATTAAGCAATCTTTTTTCACGAATTTCTTTTTTTGTTTCAACCAAAATGAATTTTGTTTTAGGAATTTTTTCTAATAAATTGATTCGATATTTTTCTTTGATAAAAGTTTGGGCGATGACTAATTTTTTATGTTTTTTAGAAAGTCTTTGGATTTTAGTAATGAGAATTTTAAAATAGATATTTCTCATTTGGTCAGTAAAGACAGTCTTTGTTTTAATTGCCGCTTTCATTTCAGGAGTAAGATCCTCATCTCCGTCAAAAAAATAATAGTCAAAATATTTTTCAAATATTTTTCCCGCATACGACTTTCCACTTCCCGGCAGACCAAATAAAATGATTAAAGACATCTATTTTATTGTCCCTCTCCAGCTTCAGGAGAAATCTGTTTCATCAATTCGTTGATATAGTCCTGATTAACAGCGTTTTGGTCTTCCGCACCAGTTGTTGGAACCTGTTTCATCAAATTCTCAGTGAATGCGCTCATATCCTGAAATTTGACATCAGCCGGGGGAA
>CAZMBH010000023.1:0-14404 GCA_964564535.1 uncultured Gammaproteobacteria bacterium | reverse complement strand
GAGACGGAGTCATCGACACCTACACCCTGATGGACAGAAACTCTTGCTGTTCCCGTTAAGGCCAAGCCCATGCCCCCACCCCCGCTGTCATTCCATTTTTCTTCCTGTCATTTCGAAGCAAAGCGAGAAATCTCACCCTTCCCGATAGGGCCAAACCCACACTCCCACCCCTCGCCGTCATTTCGAAGCGAAGCGAGAAATCTTGCTGTTACCGTTAAGGCCAAGCCCATACCCTCACCCCCGCTGTCATTCCAAGCGAAGCGAGAAATCTCACCCTTCCCGATAGGGCCAAGCCCATTCCCCCACCCCCCGCTGTCATTTCGAAGCGAAGCGAGAAATCTTGCTTTTCCCACCTCAGATTTCATTTCAACCGCCGAAATCAAACAGTACCCCAACATAAATTTTGCAAAACCCTCCCCAATATGTTTATCCTTCGTGAATCGTTGGAAAAGTTGCACAAGACCACAATCCCGGCTACATTTCCGAGTGCCCACCAACCGAACACAAAACGCAGTAAACAAAATCCTGTCAGGAAAGGGGAAAGAGAGTGGACGAGAAGAAAAAGAAGGTCCCCGTCACCATTCTGCTACCGGCATACAACGAGGAACTCAGCATCGGCACCACCGTCCGCCGGATACGGGAACTATACCCAAATTTCGAGATCCTGGTAGTCGACGACGGCTCGACCGACACCACCCTGCAGAAGGCGATGGCAGTCGGCGCCAATGTCTGGCCCCATCCCTACAATATCGGCAACGGGGCGGCGATCAAATCGGGGCTGCGGGCGGCCCAGGGCGAATGGGTGGTGATGATGGATGCCGATGGCCAGCACGCCCCGGAGGATATCGCCCGCCTCCTCGAGCATAAAGACACCTACGACATGGTGGTGGGGGCGCGGAGCAGCAACTCCGAGACGGCGATGCACCGCGATATCGCCAACACCGTCTACAACTGGTTCGCCTCCTATGTGACCAAATTCAAGGTGGAGGACCTGACCTCGGGATTCAGGCTGGTCCGGCTGTCCACGGCCCGGCAGTTCATCTACCTGCTGCCCAACACCTTTTCCTACCCGTCCACCCTGACGATGGCCTACCTGCGCAGCGGCCGCAGCGTCAAGTACGTCCCGATCGAAACCAAGTACCGCATCGGCAAGAGCAAAATAAAACTGTTCCAGGATGGCACCCGGTTTTTCCTTATCATCACCAAGATTGCAACCCTGTTCTCGCCGTTACGGGTGTTTCTGCCGATCAGTGCCACTTTTTTTGCAGTCGCTCTCGCTTACTATTTATATACGTTTGTCACGGCGGGAAGATTTACCAATATGTCGGCCATGCTGTTCAACAGTTCGATCATCATCTTCATGATCGGGCTGGTGGCGGAACAGATCAGCCAGATGCGGTATGACAGGGTCGAATAGTTCCGAAAGTATGAAGCCCAGATTGCTTGTCGTGACATCAACATTCCCGCGCTGGAAAGATGATACCGATCCGCCATTTGTGTATGAACTCTCAAGAAGATTGGTTTCTGATTTTGATGTTGTTGTCCACACTCCCCATTATCATGGATCATTGAACCGTGAAACAATTGACGGCATGCGAATCCATCGGTTTCGTTATTTTTTGTCCAGATTTGAGAAACTGGCCGGCGGGCAAGGGATAGTTCCTAAACTGCGTCGTAATAAATTGTATTATTTGCTGCTGCCATTCTTTCTCATTGCACAGTTCTTTTCTCTGCTTTTGCTCGTCTATAAGCAAAAACCAAACGTTATTCATGCTCATTGGCTTATTCCGCAGGGATTCCTGGCAGTGTTGATGAAATGGATTTTTGGTGTCCCGGTCATTGTAACTGCTCACGGTGCAGACGTTTTTAGTTTGCGTGAGGGTATTTACATCCGGTTGAAAAAAATAATAGCCAACAATGCAGACCGTATTGTGACTGTAAGCAATTCCTTGGCAAAGACGTTAATTGAGGATACTCGGGCACCCATTCAACCTGCTGTGATCCCAATGGGTGTGGATGCATCTCTCTTTTCACCAGATCACAAAAGCAATTCAATTAGACAAAAGTATAGTATTCATGGACCGTTTCTACTCTTTGTCGGTCGGCTAACGGAGAAAAAAGGAGTTCAATATCTTATAGATGCGATGGTGTTGGTGAAAACTGCAAGCCCTGAGTCCAAATTGCTGATTGTCGGGCACGGAGAACTAGAAAAAAAACTCAGAAAGCAAGTGGAAGATCTTGGCCTGCATGAGGTTGTACTTTTCGCTGGAGGAGTAGTTAACAACGAACTTCCTGCATATTATGCCAGTGCGGATATTTTTATAGGTCCATCGATTCAAACAGCGGATGGGGACTCTGAAGGTTTTGGCCTTACATTTGTTGAAGCGGCAATGAGCGGGTGTTTAATCATTGGGACAAGAACCGGCGGCATTGAAGACATCATCAGAGATAGACAGACCGGTTTTCTGGCACCGCCAGAGGATGTGGCAGTTTTGGCAAATACGATCTTGCAAGTTGTTAGAAATTTAAACGATCTTGATTGTATGAGAGAAAAGAGCATGGCGGAAACTATTGAAAAATTTGAGTGGGGGGTGCTTTCCAAGAAGTATTCAGACCACCTTTTCAAATATGATCGAAAAAAAACAGCTTAAACGTTACGAATTAATAGATTAGTAGTTAATCACTAATAGCTATAAGCCGTTCTACAATTAATGGTATGAAACCATAATAGAACATTTTGTGGTGATTAGATTGCTTTGATAACGTTTTGATTGGAATATAGGTTTGGACAGTGGTTCTAATCAGTTCATGCCAAGATGATTTTCTAATGAAACTTCTAAATACGAAATTAAAAACAAAAATCCTTCTCTAGGAAACAATATTGTGTTAAATCGTCCAGCCTCAAAACTTGTTGTTAATATCAATCAAAGGGAGAAAAGAGTTGCAGCAATTATTGTATCATATAATCCAAATCTTATTGTCTTTGAGAAAGAACTTAATTCAATTGAAGTGCAATGTTTTGTTATTATAGTCGACAACGGATCTGATGATGAATTTAAGAAATTCATACTTCAAAAGAAACAAAATTTAGAAAAACTAAATGTTATATTTCTAAATGAAAATTTTGGTATAGCCAAAGCTTTGAATATTGGTATTGAAACAGCTATAATACTTGGATTTGAATATGTATTATTGCTAGACCATGATAGTATTCCGAACCCATATCTTGTTGAGGTGTTGACACATAATTTAGATATTTTACTTGAGCGAAATAAAAAAATAGCAGCTATAGGACCACGCCTCATAGATCCGAGATCAAACAAAGAGTTGGGGTTTGCAGTCTTACGCAATTTTTTTTGGAAAAAGGTTAAGTGTGGCAATTGTGAAGATTCAAGCTTACCCTGTCAGTTCATAAACTCATCTGGTAGTTTTATTAACCTTTCGGCTTGGAAAATTATTGGAAAATTTGATGAGGATTTTTTTATAGATCATGTAGAAACTGATTGGTATATGCGAGCACGCCAATTTCAATTTCATTGTTATGGTGTTTGTTCAACGACATTAATTCATAATTTAGGTGATGATGTCATAAAATATTGGCTTTTTGGATGGCGGACAATGCCGAGGAGATCGCCAAAACGACATTATACAATTGTTCGTAATAGTCTGTGGCTTTATAATAAACCTTATACTCCATTTGCTTGGAAAGTAAACAATTGCATCAAGCTAATATTTACACTGGTATGGTTTTCCTTGTTTGATCAGGATAGAAAAAGCCAATTTAAATATATATTGAAGGGGATTCTTGATGGGATATTTACCTCTGCAAAATCGATAAAAGGCAAGGCTATATCTTCAAATATTTCCGAATGATTTCTTGTGGGTCTTGTTTTGTTTTTGAAAAAGCATCTAAGTAACCATCTAATAATGCAATTAGTTTTAGCGTTTTTCCAGATTCGAATAAAATTATTTTTAAAACTTCGATTATTGCAACTAGAATCTGATGCGAACACCAGAATGTATTATACTTCCAGTATTTTTTTAATGTCCATATTCGATTCCTTGCAATAAAATACCTACGAAAAGCTACGTGGTTGTTTGTATAAAAATTTCTCCAAATAAACTTATGACTAGTTCGATTACCCACAGAATGGGTCATTAGATATTTTTTTGTTATATATATATGATATCCTTTGGATATTGCTCTCAGAGAGTATTCATTGTCTACATAATCGATAAAATAGTCTTCTCTAAAAGGCCCACAATCAAGAAAAGCTTTATTATTTAGAAAAGATCCTGATGAAATGAAAACAAGGGCATCAATATATGTATTATTTTCCTGTGAGACACTCCAGTGCGTTGGAACGGAACCATGAAGGTCTTTGTAGTTGCATCCAATCAATCCTATGAATTTCTTCGATTGTATTGTGTCATATACAACACCAACTTCATCTAAAATATTATCCTTAATAAGAGTATCTTGATCAAGAGTTAACGTCCATTTATAACCTTTATTTATAGACCAGTTAATCCCCTTGTTCATTGCGGTTGCAATGCCTAAGTTGCAAGTATTAATTAATATTTCAATGTTGTATTTCTTTGTTAACAGTAGGAGATTAACTTCTTGGTTAGGGCCACCAGAATTGTCTACGACCAATATCCTGGTGAATAATGTTGAAAGATATTCTACACGTTCAGCAAAACCGACATCTGGCCAATATGTTACAATTATAACGGCAACATTGTCGTAAACTGGTTTTTCGATAGGTGAATCGTTTTGATTTTTACAGTAAGAAGCTTTGAAAGATTTTCCATTTGAAGACTTTTTTCCTGCAGTAATTGTATCATTCATTTTATAGCACATAAGGTGATGAACTCTCGCTTATCACAATGTTTAGCTTCAATTTTATCAGCCTTCCAAACTCGCCATTTCTCTCTAAAGGATAACCCTTGCCTTGTCTGTGGGTTCTGTCCATTCTTAATCTGTTCACTTGCTGCAAAGATGTCTTTGCAAAGAGGACGAAAAGGGAAATCTGGAATTTCCCTAAATCCGGTTTGTAAAAGAGCATATTGATCTCCCATTTCAATAAATTACTCTGAAAGTCGCTTGTTTTTTTGCTATGATAACGACCTTTTGTCGTAGTGTATAAAACCAAAAATTGCGTGTCGGACAATCATCGACAAGTGAGTATGCTTTGCATGGTAATCCTTCGGTAAGAGCGATTATTTTGAAACCTGTATATTTGTTAAATAGAGCATGGATTCCATGTTTTGGAAATCGCCAAAAATCCCATGGAATTTCGTGTTCTGGCCAAACAGGATGTGTTGATAAATGCAAATAACCTCTAATTTTCATTATTTTATTGATTTCTAAAATAGCTTTCCAAGGAAAGAGAAGGTGTTCGAATACAGATATGCCACAAACAAGATCAAAATGTTTTAAGGTGCAATAATCAGATAGTTTATGAACATCTCCCACAATATCTCCTCGCTGGTTGGAGATGAATACAATGTTGCTCATGGTGTGATGTTTCCGTAATAATCAGTAATGACCTGTTGGAAGATTGCAAGCATTAAACCCAAATATTTAACAAACATTTAATGTTTAAATTACGCAAGAGTCTTTATTTTTTTAACGCTCTAATAAATTTTAAAATGGTTGATGGTAGCAAACTTATTATTAATATAGTTATATTTGAGAAATCAATTGATAAAGGGAAAATTTTAGAATAATGTTTATAGGTTTTGAAATTTAAAATATTTTCACTTCTAAGTTTCAATAATCCCATGAGAGTGAAAGTCTGAGATTTAATTCCATGTTCCTTGATACATTTCATTTTAATGTCCAATCTATATGAAGGTGGTAAGGAAAGGATAAGATTTGGCCACTTCTCCGCCCAAATTTGCATAGTTCTTGCTTGCCAACTTTTTTTTACAAGATCTTTAATCTTGATAGACTTAACAGAGAAATTTTCAACCCAGTGAATAAGAAAATTTCTATTTGCTATAGACTCAAAAATAATAGCAGTTTGAACTAAATCAGTGTTTTTATAGCGTTCAAAATCTGCATTAGTTATGAGCTTGGAACTATAGACCAGACTTGAAAGGCATGTCATGTGCCAACCTAAATCAGATAATAATTGGTTTTGATCAGTATAATCTTGCTGAGGAATATCAATCACTCTATCGGCGACATTAAATATGATGGCTTCATATTTTTCTTTATTAGCTGTTATAAGTTTAAGGACATAGTCAATCCCATCGGGCGGAATTTGATAGGTATCCCCCAAAAGCCAAACATAATCGGTTTGTGGATATTTAAGTGCACATTCAAAATTACCATCAAAACCAAGATTTGTTTCATTTCGGTGATATTGTATAAGATGGTACTCTTTTATTCGTCTTTTGACGACCTCACCTGTAGCATCTGTTGAAGCATTATCAGAAATAAAAATAGGTATATTGTGTACTTTGGCCAGAGGAATATGAACTTCAAGACAATAGTCGAGAAAATCGACACGATTGTAGGTTGGAATGACAATAGATAAGAAAGGGTTGGAAGTCATCGATTGAACTCTTTGTTGTTACTGTAGAAATAATAAACGCATCAATTTTGGTAACGTTCTTTGAATTTTACAAAACAAATATAAGTTGAAGGAATACCATATAATAATGTTATAAAACAGTACGATAAAGCTATTCCAAAACTCGAATATTTCATACCAAGAAAAATAGTCGAAGTTCCAACTAAAACAGCACAAATTATAGAGAGTAATAACATCGGTTCTTGCTTATAGGCTCGCATATAAACAGCCCAACCACTGATAGCAATATTTCCGCAGACAGCTACAAGAAAAATCATAACCTGCAGTACCGGAAGAAAACGAGTACCGATGGTTGTATAAGACTGAATTTCTGCAACTACCATAACTGCAACTGTAGCAAGGATAACACTAACAATCATTGCCTGCTTAAGAATTTGGTTAAAAAATATATCAAGATCGTGCCATTTCTTGAGCGCAATCAACTTACCGAATTCAGGACTTCTGGCGTTAAGCCACATAAGGCATACACCTTGCACTGCATTGACAGCACTCAGCGTCATCCCCATCTGCCCCGCCACCACAGGCCCGTGAAATTTAAAGAGTACCGGAGTAAATAGTTGAAATATGAAGTATCCCGAAACCCAAGACAAAGCAATCTTCCACTGCATTGGCCAGACCTCTCCCCACCAATAGATTGTGTGAGAAGACTTCAGCGGACCGAAAGCATAGGAAAAAGCCGCTTTCACTAACCGGGGTTTACTATTGAACAGGTACACCACACCCACAATGATATTACCTGTCGTAACTGCTGGGATCGCATACAAACCACCACCGCACGCTATTACCAACCAACCAAGAATCGAACCCGCCATTCCGCTCATCAACTCCCGGCGGTTGATTGAGGCCACATCGCCACTACCGGATATGACGGCGTAAAAGGGAATCAACAACAGGTTACACCCGACGCCGATTACTGCCAATGCCCATGGTATCCGCCAGGAAAAATCAACAGAATTGGCGGAGGATTGAGTAAAAAACAAGAAACCTGCTGGAATCAAGACAAGAATCAGCATCACTGCACTGACGGTGTACCATTTGAACCCCTTGCCGAGCAAATCAACAAATCGGTCACAGTGCACCTCACCGCCTGTTACCTCACCCTTTTCTCCCCACGAAAGAAAAGCAAATTCATGAGCGGCAAATTGAGCCAGGACAGTGAGCAGGCCAAGCTCGAAAAAGACCTGAAACGCCAGTAAACTGCTGAAAGTATAGTAATAGCCCTGCTCAACTTCTGAAAAACGGGTTGCTATAAGGATAATGGTCAGAGGCCCGGCCAGGGCACTCCACATACGGGTAAGAATACCAAAACCAATAGCCCTATTCACACCGAACAATCTCAGGAGGTTAATTACAAAATTTGACACAATATCGCCTTTGCTTCTCGAAAAACCCATCAAGAGATGTCAGCTATTGCCTAATAGCCAAAACCGGCCGCATATCTATTTTCTTTAATATTAGTGCATTATACCCAAGCACACTGCCCGATTTTCGGCATCAAATATACAACTGATTGTCACAAAGCACTTTGTGGTTTTAGGCTTATTATTTTCGTAATACCTGCCTGTATTGATATATTGAAAGCCCAGCCCAAATCAGTAAGTAGCTTGTTATCCACGTTGATAGTCATCATTTCACCGGCGCTATATGGAAGGGCTCCGAAGTGAAGTAATGTGTTGCTTTTGCCATACAGGGTTTCATGCGCACGCTTGATTTCTTCGACAAAATTCCTGACGGAAGTGAGAATCCCTGTGCCAACATCAAACTCAGTAAAGCGCGCCATCTGCGTAGTTTTTTTCAGAGTCAGCAGGTAGGATGAAATAACATCGTCAATATAAACAAAGTCGCGCTCCTGCTCACCCTTGGTAAGCTTGACTTCCGCTACCTGCCGTTCTAGCTGATCGATAACCCACGGGACAAATTTGGTCTTGTCATCTTTCGGGCCATACATGTGTTCCAGTTTGAGATTGACCACCTGAATCTTTTCACTTTGCAGGTGTAGCCATTCGACAAACTGTTTTTTTGACAGCGTGTACGCATTCAAGTGCTTTTGTAACAACGTGTCCGTATTGAAAAACGTGTCCGTATTGAAAAACGTATCCGTATTGAAAAACGTGTCCGTATTGAAAAACGTGGCTGCGTCAAGCAGTTTGAGGCCAAACATCAAATTGCTTTCAACAATCTGATTAATCGGCTCACCATTGCGGCCATATTGGCAAGCCGTATGGATCACAGTATCGATCCGTTGATCCCTAAAGGCAACTTCCAGCGGTTCACAATCAACGTCATAAGTCTTTACCTGATCCAGCAAGTGCTGGATTCTCCAGGTATTAGAGCTTGAGCGTTTCAAGATAACAACGGAATAGCCCTCCTTCAGAAGGGCCTCCAGTAAATGGCTGCCGAGAAACCCGGTAGCGCCGGTCAACAGTATGGTTTTCATCGTTAGGAATGCACTCCGAAGAACTCTTCCAGTTTTTCGCCAACGAAGCTGAAGTGCTCTTCGCCGAGGCCCGGATACACCCCCAGCCAGAACGTCTGGTTCATGGTGCGGTCGGTATTGGTCAGTTCGCCAACCACCCGGTACTTAACATCCTGGAAGTACGGCTGCCGGGTCAGGTTACCGGCGAAAAGCAGGCGGGTGCCGATCTTGTTCTGATCGAGGAACTTGAGCAGATCGACACGTTTGACGCCGGTACTTTCCTTGAGTGTGACCGGGAAACCAAACCATGACGGATCGCTGTTTGGCGTGGCTTCGGCAATTTCGAGATATTCAGACAGGCGCCAGAGGCACTGCTTCAGTAATTTGAAATTGCGCTTGCGGGTGTCGATGAAGTCTTGGGCGCGCTCAAGCTGGGCCAGGCCGCAGGCGGCCTGCATGTCGGTGATCTTTAAGTTGTAGCCCAGGTGGGCGTATACATACTTGTGGTCATAGCCTTGCGGCAGCCTGCCGAATTGTTGGTCAAAGCGCTTGCCGCAGGTATTGTCGCAGCCAGGTGCACAGTAGCAATCCCGGCCCCAGTCTCGTAAAGATTCGGCGATCTTCTTGAGTTGGCCGTTATTGGTGGCTACCGCACCACCTTCCCCCATGGTGATATGGTGGGCCGGGTAGAAACTCAAGGTGGCGATATCGCCGAAGGTGCCAACCAGCTTGCCATCATACTTGGACCCCAGGGCATCACAGCAGTCCTCGACCAGCCACAGCTTGTACTTTTCGCACAGCGCCTTGACCATGCCGAGGTTGAAGGGGTTGCCCAAGGTATGGGCGAGCATGATGGCTTTGGTTTTCGGGGTGATGGCGGCTTCGATCAGGTCGGTATCGATGTTATGGGTGGTCCTGTCCACATCGACGAAGACCGGCACCGCTCCAAACTGAACGATGGGGTTGACGGTGGTGGGGAAGGCTGCGGCTACGCCAATCACTTCATCCCCTTTTTTGATGGCGCGTTCACCGAGCTTGGGTGAGGTGAGTGTGCTGAAGGCTACAAGGTTGGCCGAGGAGCCTGAGTTGACGGAGAGCATATACTTGACACCAAGAAACGCCGCCAACTTTTTTTCAAATTCGGCGTTGAACCGCCCTGTGGTGAGCCAGCCGTCGAGTGATGCGTCCACCATAAGTTGCAACTCGCGTGCGCCTATAACCTTACCGGCGGGGGGGATCACACTTTCACCCGCGACAAAAGGTTCTGGTGCCAATGCAATTTGCGCGTACTGTTCGACGAGCTTACTGATTTCATGACGGAGCATGTAGGGTGTCATTTGTTTTCCTACTTGAAAATATTGGAGGTTACTTGCCGCTTGCGGGCATGGTTGCCATATAAGCGGAGATTTCATCGAGGCAGCTGACCTGTACATCTTCACCGTTCAACCAAGCCCGATGCCAGTTAACAATGCGGGTCAATGTAGTTTCTAGATCCCAGGTTGGTGACCAATGCAGACGGGCGCGGGCCTTGGAAATATCCAGCTTGAGATAGCGAGCTTCATGTGGCTGTGGATTTTGGTCTAGCTGCCAACTGGCACCCGCGCCCCAGGTTTCTACCATGTGGTCGAGAATCCAGTCTACCGGACGAACATCTTCATCCCTGGGACCGAAGTTCCAACTTTGAGCAAAATCCTGGCCATGACGCCACAAGTGTTCCGCCAATATTAGGTAGCCGCTGAGGGGTTCCAGCACATGCTGCCAGGGCCGAGTTGCCTGAGGATTACGAATCACCACCGGCTGCTTTTGCTCAAAGGCACGGAGGATATCCGGGATCAGACGGTCGTTGGCCCAGTCGCCGCCGCCAATCACGTTACCGGCCCGTACCGATGACAATGCCGCCGCATCTGGATTGCTGAAGAAGGATTTACGGTAGGCGGATGTGAGCAGTTCTACACATCCCTTGCTGTTGCTGTAAGGGTCATGTCCGCCCATGGGCTCGTCTTCCCTGTAGCCCCATTCCCATTCCCGGTTTTCGTAGCACTTGTCGGTGGTCACGTTGACAATAACGCGAAGGTGGGGACATTGGCGCGCGGCTTCCAAGACATGCAGGCTGCCCATCACGTTGGTGGCATAGGTTTCCACGGGTTGACGGTAGGACAGGCGAACCAGAGGTTGGGCTGCCATATGAATGAGCAGGTCAGGATTGAAGCTGACCATGCTGTGTGTGATCGCTTGCAGGTCACGAATATCACCGAGTTCTGAAAACATACCCTGTCCAATCAGGGCTTCATCGAATAACGCCGGCGTCGTGGGCGGTGCCAAGGCAAACCCTTTCACCTCTGCCCCCAGCATTTGCATCCAGAGTGCCAACCAGCTTCCTTTGAAGCCGGTATGTCCGGTAAGAAAGACTTTTTTACCTTTCCAGAAGCTGGGCGTGACAGATGCTTTCATTTTGATCCCAGATTTTCCAAGGTGCTTTGCCAGTTTGCCAGAGCTCCTCCAATAAGTGCTTGTCACGCAGAGTATCCATCGGCTGCCAGAAGCCATGATGTTCGTGGGCCATAAGCTGCCCATCTGCCGCGAGATTCTTCAGCGGCTCCTGTTCCCAGACAGTATTGTCATCGGTTAAATAATCAAACACTTTGGGTGACAGTACAAAAAAGCCACCGTTGATCATGGCACCGTCACCTTTGGGCTTTTCTTTGAAGTTGAGTACCTGGCCCTGCTGGATATCCAAGGCGCCGAAACGGCCTGGCGGATAAGTGGCGGTCAGAGTGGCAGCTTTGCCATGCTGCCGATGAAAGTCCAGAGTCGCACTAATATCGATATCGCCTATGCCATCACCGTAGGTGAAGCAGAAAGTCTCTTCGTGTTGGACGTAAGGTGCGACACGGCGCAGTCGACCGCCAGTCATAGAGTATTCGCCGGTATCGACGAGAGTTACACTCCAAGGTTCAGCGCGTTTGTCATGCACCTCCATGCCATTGTCACGCATATTGAAGGTAACATCAGACATGTGCAAGAAATAATTGGCGAAATATTCTTTAATAACATAACCCTGATAACCACAACAAATAATGAAATCGTTAATGCCATGTGCAGAGTATATCTTCATAATATGCCAGAGGATCGGCTTGCCACCAATTTGCACCATTGGTTTCGGTCGAGTGGCAGTTTCTTCGCTCAATCTCGTTCCAAGGCCACCAGCCAATATTATGGCTTTCATTATTTCTCCTAAATCACTCCAGTGATGTCCGGTTAAGAATTTGCAATTTTAAAGTTAGCGATAATTCTTCCGTGCAAACAATTACGTAAAAAAATGTTCATGCTTTTCATGTCGTTTGATGAATACAACTCCAGCTTCACCAGCATCAGTATGTTGAACTTTCGCTTTTTTCTCACCGGCACATTGATGATGGGATACCCTTCATCGAGCAGAATGCCATTCATCATAAAACGTCTCATCCGCTTATTTACATCCCAATAAAAATGAATCCTGGCCATTTTTAGAAATGCAGCGATCGCATTGTCGCATACATCTTCTGTTTGGTTGGTCAGACAAGCCACCAGAACGATGGTTTATGCTGGGCAACGTACAGCCTTTGACCTGTGAGGTTTTTGATTTGCGACTTGGCGGATCCATCACTTTTCCACTCCTGGAAGGAGGGATGATTCGATCCCGTTTCCCACCTTTTGCTGCCAGAGAACAAACTGCGGCCGGTTTTTCAGCATGGCGCCACGCTCCTCATATTCTTCCTGGGTCATGGTGAGTGTTCTGATTTTCCGTTCGATATAGCGCTCGGTTTTGGTGGTGAGGTCCATCAGGTTGGTCTTGTCGATATCGCCGATAAGGACGAGATCGATAATGCCGGTGTCCTTGCCCTCGGCGTAATCGTCGATCAAGAAAGCCTGTCGGAGATTTCCCAACCGTTTGATAATCGATTCGAGAACCTGATCCATACCCAGTGCTTTTGTCACCATTGAATGAAGTTCCTGAAAAATGGGATGTTGCGTATTGGCAGAAAAAATGATCTGTCTGCCTTTCTTCTTGCTCACGAGCAGATTGGCAGAGGAGAGTTGGTCGAGTTCCTCTTTGATATGGCTGGGTGATGCGCCGAATTCATCCGCCAGTTCGCGAAGATAGGATTGGCATGTGGGATTGGCGAAAAGGCGCATAATGATACGGATGCGCATTTTTGAAGTGATCAGGCCTGAGAGGAGTGAAGTCATTGTGTGTGTTATCATGTTCTGAAATATAGAACATGATAGCATTAAGAAATTGACGGAGAAAGGAAAAAATGTATGGATTGCAAAGAAAAATTCAGTTTTTCAGGCTCAATTGAAAGAAGGTGTGGCCATTTTGTTGAAATAATGGATTCGAAGCATTTTGGAAAAATGGTGCAATGAGGGATTTGTCGCTATCACTAAGCTGTTGAAACCAGGATGTCGTCAAATCATCGCGCATCAAAGCATGGGTGATCCCTTTTTGCTGCACCAATTTCAACATGTCTATTTCTTGATAGTTTGTCGTGAGAAATTTTGAGAACAACCCGGTAGAATTGAAGGGTTGCTCAAAAACCGGCTGGAATTCCATGTAATATCCCCTGTTCCCCAAAAAAATACAGAGCACTCTGGCGTTAGGTGGAAGCACGGAGTTGGCGTACTGGATGACTGGGTATTCAGGGCGGAAAGCTGTGATGTACTGGTCCCTGCTTATCTCTCCGCGCACAAACGGCAGAGGCTCAACTGTTTCGAACTGTTTGAAGATGTATTGCGTGTTGTACTCCAACATCAGGCATGAGATGCCGGCCATTATTATAACTTTCGTCGTTGGTGTTTTTGCGTTATTCCCCCCAATCCGTCTAATCAGGGTATCATTCAGTCCCCGTAACCCATACATCGACAGAATAACCAGGGGTGGGACAATGGCGACGATGTAACGGATGCGCAATGCCTCTTGGAAGAAGGTGAGAAAAAAGTAGAGCAGGGCAAAAGCAAGGAGGATTTTTTTTTCGCGTCCTTCCTGCAGCGATGATGGTTTTAACAAAAAGGCCAAGATTGGCAGGACAAGGAGGAACGGCGTCAGTTTGCCGTCAAAGTATTGCGGGTTGTCATCCTGGCCTTCAATGAAAAAGCGTACCGGTAGGAGGAGTGCCTGCCACCATGTCTCATGGTAAAGAACTTTTCTTGAAGCAAAGGCGCCCTTGTTGGTGATCTGATTCAAAGCGCTTGGTGTCTCATTTGTATTTGATTGGATCGCAGTAATTGTCGAAGTTAGATTTTTCTGGAAAAGCGAATTGTGAAGTGGATAGATGGGATTGCCGGTCCAGACATAATTCTTGATCAGCCATGGAGAAAAGGCAACGAAAGTGGCTACCGTAAA
>CAZMBH010000022.1:0-15070 GCA_964564535.1 uncultured Gammaproteobacteria bacterium | reverse complement strand
CATATCTCCTAATTGCTTTTTATCACTTTTTACCTGAATTTCAGTCACAACGTAATCAAAATTATCAGCATTATCGGTTAGGATTTCAACGTAGCCTTTTTTTCTAAGGATCTCTTTGATTTCAGTAGCTTTGCCTTTAACGCCGGAACCGTTTAGAATCTTTATCTTAACCTCTTCCTTTACAAAATTAGGAGTCGGGGTAGGAGATGGAGGAATAATAGTCGGAGTTACAACAACAGTATTTTTTTTAGTTAAAAAATCAGGAATCTTTATATTCCCGCCAAATTTAGAAATCAAAACAAAAAGCAAAAAGGAAACGGCAAAAGAAGTAATAAACAAGAAAACCTCTTTTTTTGGCATCTTTATCTTAGGTAAAGAAACTTTATTTCTGACAGAATAAACATTATTTCTCAAAATCGAAAAACTTTTATTTTCCTCAGACAGTATAAAAGCACCAAAGCAAACGTCATAAGTTAAGATTGGAAAAGCCTTTCCATCTTTAGGTATGAGCATTTTCAAATAACTTTCATAAAAAGTTGGGACAATTCTCTTTAACGGGTTTGTCCAAACCCCAACCGCCTTAGTAAAAGTATCCTGACGGATGGTATCAGATTTTTCTCCAGAGATGATAATGCGGTTGACCTTTTTCTTTTCTGCAGTAATCTCGTCTATCTTTGTTTTTAAAATGTCGGAGACCTTGTCTTCTTCAGAATATTTTATCAATATTTTTTTATCGTCAATTAAACCCCATGAATCAAATAAATAACCACTCAAAACATTTTCTCCCAATTCGGCATAAAGGATAGTTTCCTTTTTTTCTTTTCTTAATGTTTTTTCAAATAATTTAAAGTAGGCCATTGTATCCGGAATAATTGAAACAACTTTAAAGTCAATTAGTGTAAGAGCCTGTTTAATACTGCTGACGGTCTCCTGATTAACTCCAAAGTATGTGACAACTTTTTCCTGTTCCGATTCTTGAACAAAGTAATCACTGGCTAAATCGGTATTATCAACAGGTAATATCGAACGGGCTTTATCGGAAATAAATGAATTAAGGGCCGATGTCGCTATGTCTGCCGGAACTGTGGTACGGAAAAAACTAAAAAATTCTTGTGGAAGAATCAAACTTACCTGGTTATCTGAGACAGGTTTGTTGGAAGAAGTAATTACCTCTTTAATGGCAGAAGCTAATAAGTCAATATTTATTATTTTTCCCTTATCAATCAAATCAGACTCATAAGTTTTTTGATGATATAAAGTTTCCTGCTGTCCTAGGAGTGTTTTTTTTAAATAAAGAAGTTTGATTGTGTTCTTATCCAAATAAAGATAAACCATATATAAATACAATATAAAAGATTAAATATTAAATATCAAATATAAATTTTCCCTTGACAATGTGTGTATACGTTGTATATACTGTAAACATATGAACACTACAGTAATAAATATTCGTACTCAACCGAATGTAAAAAAAGCAGCCCAGCAAGTAGCTGAGGATTTAGGAATGAATTTGAGTGTGTTAATTAATGGATTTCTAAAGAATTTAATTAAAACGAAGACAATTAATCTTATTGATTCTGAAGAACCGTCTCAATATTTGATTGATTCGATCAAAGAAGCGGAAGAAGATATTAAAGCGGGTAGTGTCATTTCATTTAAGGACGGTTCAGAGGCAATTAAATATTTGGACAAAATGATAAAAGATGAACGTAGCAATATCAAGGATTGATTATTCAAGAAAGTTTATTAAACAACTAAAGAAATCTCCGTTACCGATTAAAATTGCCTTCAGAGATAGGTTGAATCTTTTCCTTAAAAATCCTTTTGCTCCAATACTTAATAATCATTTTTTAAAAGGTAAATATTTAAATTCCCGAAGTATTAATGTCACCGGCGACTGGAGAGCAATTTATCAAGAAAAAACTGAAGCAAAAGCAAAAATCGCTATTTTCCTAGCCCTTGGTACCCACAGTCAGTTGTATAAATAACGGAAATTGTCATTTTCGTCTTCGACTAACATGAGAATAAGTCCCGGTGAGAAGATAAGCTAAAGATAATTTTAGTAATTAAGTTACTGTGTTGGAAAAGGTCTTCCTGTCAGTGGTTCCATTCTCATCGATCCATCAATAGTTACAACACCTTTATCGGTTAGATTGCTTTTTTCATCAACAATATCTTGATAAGGAACTAAATTGGGTACACCAACACCAAATTGATGAGATTCAAATAAATAAACATTATTATCTGCTGTCCTTACTGCTACACCAACGAAATCAGTAGCGTCTGTATAATTAGGCGGTTCTAAATCTTGGTTTTTCTTATGATCTTCTCTTATTCTTCTTATAGCTTCGGTTGTAGTTATAGGAGGAACAAAGGTTTGACCACCTGGAGTAATTCTGACTTGAGCAGCCGAGAAAGAACATGCCTTCGTCAAAGTATCAAATAGTTGTGAGTCATTTTTAGGATTTTGATCAAGCTCCTCAGTAGTTTTTTGAGAAGAAAAAACAACGTAGTGCCTGTCAATCTGCCTTCTTCCATCTTCACCTAGTTTACCTGCTTTTAAATAAGTCAACTCGGGTTTATACCCCGAAAATAGTTGGCTAATTTCATCCATCATAGCACGCATATTATTGGTTTCAGGTGATTGTGGGAGCTCTTTCACAACAGGAGTTAAATTTTTTAAAGGACTACATCCGACCAAAGCCCCACCCGCAGCCGCTCCTATAAGTTTTAAAAAATCTCTTCTTGATATCCTAGGTTGTTTGTCCATAATTCTACTTTCCAATAATACTTCTTCTTCTTCTTCTTCTTGTCAAGCGTTTTTAGGCTCTAAGTGATAAAATGTACTGAAATGGAAAACCAGATTGAGGAAATTAAACGGAAGATTGATATCGTCGAATTTATTGGAGGATTTATCACTTTAAAAAAAGCTGGCCACAATTTTAAAGCCGTCTGCCCATTTCATCAAGAAAAAAGTCCCTCGTTTGTAATCTCTCCCGAGCGGGGGATCTGGCATTGTTTCGGCGCCTGTGGAGAAGGTGGGGATGTTATTAAATTTTTGATGAAGTGGGAAAATATTACCTTCATTGAAGCTTTAAAAGAGTTAGCAAAGAAAACCGGAGTTAAGTTAACATTAAATAAGATTAGTTTTGAAGATAAAATTTGGCAGAAGAAAGAAAGATTTATCGGAATGAATAATCTGGCAAGCGAATTTTTTCATTATATTCTTAACAAAACTGATTTTGGAAAAAAAGCCAGCTCATATTTAAAAACAAGGCTTTTGAAACAACCTATTATTGACAAATTTGAATTGGGCTACTCACCATCCTCATGGGATTCACTCAAATTATTTTTGAAGAAAAAAAAGTATGAAGAAGAAGAAATGTTTGAAAACGGCTTAGTTATTAGAAGTGAAAGGGGCAGCTACTATGACAGGTTCCGCGGCCGATTAATGTTTCCTTTAAAAGATAGTCGGGGGAATGTTCTCGGATTTTCCGGAAGAATTCTATCAGGAGGAAATGAAAAAGAGGCAAAATACGTTAATACTCCGGAAACACCAATTTATCATAAGAGAGAATGTTTGTTCGGAATCAATTTAGCGCTTGAAGAAATAAAAAAACAAAAAAATGTTTACATAGTTGAGGGAGAACTTGATATGATTACTCCTTTTCAACATGGTTACTCCAATTTTGTTGCCGTTAAAGGGACGGCATTAACAACAGAGCAACTGAAGCTTCTTAAACGGTACACCGATAAAATTACTTTGATGATGGATGCTGACGTTGCCGGAGTAGAGTCAATTAAGCGGGGAATTGAGGAAGCAGAGAAATATGATTTTGAAATTCGGGTGGTAACAATTGATTTTGCAAAAGATCCTGATGAAGCCATCAATAAGGATCCGGATAAATTTAAAAAATCAATTACCAAACCAATACCGATTTATGATTTTTTAATTGAAACAGCCCAGAAAAAATATCCGGAAGAATCAGCCTTTGCTAAAAAAAAGATTGGAGAAGAGGTTATCCCGGTAATTGAAAAAATTTCCAACCCGATTGTTAAAACTTTTTATGTAAAAAAATTAGCGAATATTTTAGAAGTTTCTGAAAATACCGTTGAAAATTTGATCAGCCAATTAAAAATAAAAAAGAAACAGCTTTCACTTAATAAAATAAAATATAGTAAGCCGGTTGAAGATATACGAGAATTAACAATTGATAAATATGTTTTAAGTATAGTTTTTCAAAGCGATGACCCGAGCAAAATCTATCGTAGTGTTTTTGAGATTTTAAAACCGGAATATTTTTTACATCCTTCATTTGAAAAAATCAGCCGCCTGTTTTTTGAAGAAATCGAAAAAAAAGGAAAAGTGGACATAAATCAATTTGGTAAAAAATTACCCGACGAACTGCGTCCGATATTTGATGAAATATTTTTATTTGCGTCAGCTGACCATAATCTGGCAAATGAAAGTTTGGACAGGCTGATTAACGAAATAAAAAGGTACTATTTAAAACGGGAAATAAAGAAGATTCTTTCAGAGGAAGAAAGCCCGGAAAATAAAAAACAACTAAAGAAAATCTCTGAAAATTTAAAAGAGGTAGAAAAAACACTAATTTCTTTATAGAATAGTAACACCCTATGATAAAACACCATCTGCCGAGATCTTTGAAAGAATTAATCACGCAAGGAGTAGAAGACGGATTTTTAGTCCAAGATGATATTTTATTAGTCCTCCCGAATCCGGAAAAACACATAAAAGAAATCGATGGTTTTTTTGATGACGCCTTAAAAAGAGGAATTGATATTTTTGAAACAATCTCAACCCGGGATGAAAGTGAGTCACAAAAAACAGTCGAAGAAATAGAAAAAGAATTAGAACACTTGGTAATTTTAAAACACGGTGAATCACTTGATCCGATCAAAATGTATTTAAAAGAAATCGGAAAAACTCCGCTTTTAAAATTTGCCGATGAAATCGATTTAGCAAAAAAATATGAGAAGGGAAATAAGGAAGCTAAAGATAAGCTTACAAAGGCCAATCTTCGACTTGTAGTATCGATTGCAAAAAAATATCTAGGCAGACGGCTATCGTTTTTGGATTTAATTCAAGAAGGTAATAAGGGGTTAATCCGTGGCGTAGAAAAGTATGACTGGCGCCGGGGATATAAGTTTTCAACTTATGCGACTTGGTGGATAAGACAAGCGATTACCAGGGCAATTGCCGATCAATCAAGAACAATAAGAATTCCGGTTCATATGGTTGACCATATTAACCGTTTTTATAAAACTCAAAGACGACTGACTCAAAAATTAGGCAGAGAGCCGACTGTAAAAGAAACCGCTAAAGAGATGCTTATGACAGTTCCGGAAATTGAAAATCTGATGAAGATTTCCCAGCAGCCAAGATCGTTATCTACTCCGGTTGGAGATGATAAGGAAGCAACCCTTGAACAGTTTGTTGCCGACACCAATCAACCGTCACTTTATGATAAAGTTTCCCGGGAACTTCTGAAAGACGCTCTAAATAAAGTCCTGGAAACATTATCACCGAGAGAGAAAAAAGTATTAATGATGAGGTTTGGCTTGGAAGATGGGAAGCCAAAAACCTTGGAGGAAGTTGGAAAAGAATTTAAAGTAACCCGGGAAAGGATCCGTCAGATCGAAGCCAAAGCAATAAGAAAATTAAAACATCCAACAAGGGCTAGAAAATTAAAGGATTTTTTGGAATAATGGTTTTATGAAAGATAAAAAAGGAACGTCTCCAACCCAGAAGGCTTTAAATCTTTGGGCTGTTATTTTAATTATCTGGGCAATTTACCGAACTTATTTTAAGCTTCCTGAGTGGTTTGACGAGTTTATCGCTAAGCCATTGGTTTTTGTTTTACCTGTCCTTATTTACATCAGAACCGTTGAAAAAAAAGAAATTCTTTCAGCTTTATTTATAAACAAGAACTTCAAAAGTTTTATAAAAGAATTTTTTATTAGTTTTGGAGTCGGCTTAATTCTTTTTTTGACGGCCTTAGTTTCAGTTTATATCAAATTTAATAAAGTTAGCTTATTTGGTCACTTTCCATCGTTTAATCAATTTGGACTTATTATTTTAACTGCTCTTGCTACTGGAATTACCGAGGAAATTCTTTCCCGAGGTTTTGTATTAAAGCGTCTTTATGAAGAATCAAAAAACGCTTACTCGTCAACCTTTTTTGCCAGCATTCTATTCTTTTTTTTACATGTTCCAATTCTTTTTGCCAATAACAGGATCAACGGCAGTATGCTTTTAGTTTTTATGGTAACAGATTTACTTTTGAGCATGGTCAACGGGTTGATAATGATTCAAAGAAAGAGTTTGACTGTCCCGATCTTAATTCATGCTTTTTATAATGTAGTCGTTGCTCTGTCTTTCATTTAATCTCTTTAATTAAGAATATAGTTTCTGTTCCAACTTTGATTTTATTGAGCGATGTGTTTTCTTCGGATGTGAAGTCGTCAGGGTATCCGATTAAGACTGTTTTTTTTGTTTGGATATTAGAGCTCACTGAAAATATAAATTTATCAAAGCCTTCGACCTGTCCGAATCCAAATCTATCCGGGGCTGATAATTTAGCAATTTTCTGATATTTTTCTGGAGAATAGTTTAGATAAAACAGCAAAAATATATATGGCTGGCCGTTTTTTTGAGTGATATAGAATTTATCGGTTGATGAATAATTTTTTTTAACAAATTCTGCCATTTCTTTATTTCCACATTGAAATGCCCGGATAGTCATCGCCCGTTTTGGATAGTGATAAAAATAAAAATCCCATGAGTAAAAAATTAGGATTCCATATCCAAATAAACATGAAAGTATTATGAAAAGAAAAACCTTGGAATCTTTTACTTCTTTAATTAATCCAAAAAATCCATATGAAGAAATCAATGACGCAACAACTATTATCGGAAGTGTTCTTGTAATCGAAAATCCTGCCCAGGCAAGTGATCCGGCTAAGGGTGCAAATAAAAGAAGAATTAATAAAAAATAACGGAATTTTTGCTTTTCCTTAAATAGATAATATAAACCGATAAAAATAAACAGATATTCGATTAAAGTGATAGAGGAAATTCCCTCATGGCCAAATCGGTAGTTTTCATCACCTCTTATTACAAGAAATTGCGGTGATAAATAAGATATATGATTAAATATCAGATTTTTTATTCCAACAGTGGCTTTATTATAAAGTAATCGTCCTCCTCCTTCACTTCTCAGTTCTGCCGTTTGAAGACCTAGTCCGATATTTTTGAAAAATAAAAGATTGCCAACTCTTGCTGGACGGACGATTATATCAGGCACAAATAAAATAATAAAAACAAAAATAAGAGGTAAAATGAATTTTTTGGAAATCACTTTTTTTACTAAAAAAAATACACATCCAACTGCAAAAAAAACTATCCAAAGCCTGCTAAATTGGTATCCTAATGAAAAAATAAATAGTGATAGGGCAAAAACCCAAAAAAATTTATAAGAATTTTTTTCCTTAAATTTCAAAAAAAATAATATTGTAGTAGCTAAGAAAAAAGTAGTTACATAAGATTCATGTGCCTGTCTTCCAATAGTTTGTAGTCCTGGAGCCAGAGCAAGAAGAAAAGATACTAGTAAGGAAATATGTCTATTTTTAAAAAGCTGGTAAGAAAGCAAATATATAATAAAAGGAAAAAGAACGGCGACTGCGGTATTTAGTGAACGTGTGGTTGTCTCATTTAATCCACCTAGAGCGATAAAAGGAACTGATAGATAAGAATATAAAGGCATCTTATAATCACCAAACGATTTAAACCTCAATGGAAGCAAGCTCCCGTATTCATCTTTTCCGGTTTTTAAAATTGAATATGCGTTATAACCAAAAGCCGCCTCATCTGTTGTTAGGCAGTTTAAATTTTGTTTATAAGTATTTATAAATAAGGATAAGAGAGAAATTAGAATCAACAAAACCGAAATTAAGTATTTTTTTATCATAGCTTTAAAATAAATCCATTATTTCTTTATCTGTCTTTACAAATAATCGTACAGTCTTTTTCCTTGCTTGTAAAATTTTAGGCAATCTAATAAAAGCTTCAAAAAATCCTGGAAAAAAAATAAATCTCGGAATATTAACAAGATGTTTAATTATCAAATCCTTGTCGGTAAGATTTTTCCAATGGAAGATCATCTGATTTCGAAAAGCAGTTTTTACTATTTTAGATTTATCAAAATACCTTCCGATAGTTGATTCATGGTGATGTTCAACTTTAATATCTTGATCAAACAAAATTTTGTATCCGGATTTCCATGCCCGGTACGACAAGTCAATATCTTCCCAGTAGAAAGGATTATAAAGATTGTCTAGTAAACCTAATTTTATAAACAAACTTTTTTTAAATATCGAAGATCCTCCTTCGGCCCAGAAGTTAGGTCGTAGGTTGTAGGGGGTAGGGGGTAGAGAAGAATGGTTAATCAAACCGTTGTTGAAATATGCTCGATTGGAACCAACTATTTTTCCATCTTTTTCAATTTGAGCAAAACCGACTGCAAATAAATTTTTATCAAGTTTAAAATGTTTTAGAGAATTTAAATAAGAATAATCTTTCAAGACTACGTCAGAATTCATAAGAAAAATATAATTTCTTGTTGATTTTAGAACTCCACGGTTTACATTCCCGGCAAATCCCAAATTTTTTTTGTTATTGATAACAGTTGCTTCCGGAAAAATCTTTTTTACCGGTTTAGTAATATTTTCTTGTGGATAATCATTCATGACGATTACCTCACAGTTTTCAAAATATTTTTTATTTATTTCAAAATATTTAAAAAACATCTCATAATTTTTATAGACAGGGATAATGATGGATATTGGGTAGATCATAAAGGACTCTCTTTATAAGGTCCGTCCTTATAAGGACGGACCTTAATTAAATTTAAAACTTTGTTTTTAAACACTTCATAAGAAAAATTATTTTTGATGTACATTTTACCATTATTAATAATCTTTTCCTGTCGAGCTTTATTTTGTTCTACTTGGATCATTTTTTTGATTAATTCATCAATGCTTGAAAATAAAAATCCGTTTTCGTTTTCGGTTATTAATTCCTTAGGTCCGCCGGCGGAATAACAAAATGTCAAACAACCGGAAGCCATGGCTTCAAGAGGAGTGATTCCAAAGTGTTCGACCAATTCTGGATTTTTTTCTTCATCGACCCCGTAACCGGCGAAATGCCAGAAATAGTTAGAAACATTATAAAGTTCATAAAGTCTGTCAAGAGAAATATTCGGTTTAAAAATAATTGCAGGATCGTTTCCGGCGATTTTTTTTAAATCGTCAAAATATTTTTGGTCTTCTTTCATCATGCCCCCGGCCAATATTAATTTATAATCATTAAATTGATTCCCTGATTTTTTTAATAGCTTGAAAGCTTTGATCATTTCATCTTGTTTTTTACTATGGAGATGAGAAAAAAAACGGCCGACCGAAAGGATAATTTTTTCTTTATTAACGGAATCTATATTTTGGCTGATCAATTTTTTATCTAAGTATGGCATAATCACAGTTGATTTAACCCCGAATTTATTCAGCCATTTTTGAGTAAAAAGAGAATGAGTGATAAATTTATAATTAATTAATTTAAGCCGGTTGATTAGGTTTAAGTTGTACAGTTTTTTATCAGGAATCATTGCGTAAACAAAATTATTTTTTGCACCGGAAAAAAAATAACTTCCATCGGTCACATAAAAGAAATAGTCGTAGGACCGTAAATTCCTTAAATTGTTTTTATCAACCCACTTCGATGTGTCGATATATTTGAATGCAAAACGATCTTTAATTACTTTATTTAAATTTTTACCCCAAAAAATATTTATTTCAAAACCCTGTTCTGCGAGAACTTCTAAGATTGAAAGAATATATTTTTCACCTCCGCCTAAGGTATTAAGATAAGGGTCATAAAGAGCGACCCTTATTTTTTTGTTTTTCATATAGAAAAATATATGTAATAGTTTTTGAAAATGCCTGATAAACGCTTTCGATTATACCAATAGTTCCATCTCTAAATCCTTGCCATTTGATCAATCTTCTAAATAATTCACCAAAAAATTTCCGGAAAAAAATTATAACGGATGTTTTACGTTTGGCCTTATATAATAAATTCGCTTCGTTACTTTCAAATACTGTTGTTCGGCTTACAATTTCTGAAATATTATTTTGGGAATAATGGAGAATAGGATTATACAATCTTCCTTTTTCTCCATTAATTTCCGGTGTTGAATGAATAAAAGCGGGCCATTGAATAAATTTGGATATTTGGATTAATCTTGTTTGATAGTTTGGGTACCATCCACCATATTTCAACCAGTATGAATGAAACAATATCTCCCGTCTGGGGACTTGGTATAACCCGTACGATTTGTCTTTGGTTGCTTCTTTTATTTCTGGTACTAATTCCGGAGTTATTACTTCATCAGCATCCAATAAAAATACCCAAGGGGTATTAACTTGTTGTATTCCAAAATTCCTCGCCGGTTCAACTATTCCCTGATTAGGAAACGGGACAACCCGGATTTTATATTGAGATAAAAATTCTTTAACATCATCCCTTTTTTCTTCGCCAATAATGTGGATATTTTTTGTCACTAATAAAGCGGATTTGACGCAATCAAGGAGACCAGATGATGAGTAGGAGTGAATTATTATGGTTATCTCATTCATATTGTATAATTATATCATCTTATGCTTATCAATAAAAAGAGCCTAATAACCTTATTAATAATTGTTATAATTGGGCTAGGACTTCGTTTTTTATTCCTTGATTCCTTGACATTTGGATATGATCAATCGAGAGACGCTTTTCAATCAATAAATATAATTAAGGAAATGCATTTGAAGATAATTGGACCTGGGACAGATATCCGTGGTTTTAATCATAGCCCCTTATATTGGTATATTATTTCTCCAATCTATCTTATTTCTGAAGGAAATCCAGAAGCCGTTCGTTTTTTTTTGATACTTTTTCATACTTTGAATATTTTAACAATTTATTTTATTGCCAAACATTTATTTAAAAGTGAAAAAATCGCATTGTTGTCTTCCTTGCTTATGGCGGTATCGTTTGAGGCAGTTCAATATTCACGTTGGCTTTCCAATACAACTCCTCCCTTATTCACTATCGCAATATTTTTTTTCAGTTTTTGGCTTTTATTAAAAAATAAAAAGGTTGGTCTACCATTAATGTTATTAAGCTGGGGATTGTCTGTAGATTTTCAACTATTTCTTTTATATCAAGTAATATTTATTGGTATTGCAGTTATTTATCTTTTTATTAAAAATCGTTCTTTTTTTATTCAATCATTTAAAAAATATTACTGGTTATATGGATTATCAATTTTTCCATGGATATTTTATATAGCATCAGAACTAAAGTTTAAGTTTCAAGGTAGTCGTGCCTTCTTAGAATATCTATTTAATCATAAAAGCAGATCATTAGATCTTTGGCCAAAAATTGTCAATTTTGTTAATAGTCTTATTAATAATATTGCAATTAATATGACTGGCAGAGACATAAAAGTAGCAACAGCAATTCTAATTATTCTAATCGTATACGTTGTCTATAAATTAATATCAGATAAAAAAAACCGTGGAGTCTTATTGTTCTTGTTTATCTGGTTATTATCACCATGTTTAATTTATCCGCTAGAAAATCAAAATTCATACTTTTTGAATATTGGGAATCTGTATCCTCTGATATTAATAAGTATATTCTTTTTGGTTGATATAAGCGTATATTTCAAAAAATATCAAAATGCCCTTTTATTATTATCGATTGGAGTAATTTGTTTTACAAACGGGAGACTTGTCATGAGGGAAAATAAAAATGGGGAAACTTTATTTTCGATTCAATATGGACTCATATTAAATACTGAAAAACAGGTTATAGATTATATCTATTCAGATAACAAAGGAAGAGAATTCGCCATTAATTCCGTTACCAGCCCTTTGTTCATTAATACAACTTGGGCTTATCTGTTTGACTGGTATGCAAGACCAAAATATAGTTTAATGCCGCATTGGTTAGGATATCCATTTGACGACGTTGGAAAGGAAGTTAGATTTAATGAAAATAAATGGGAACAGAAAGGTAAGGCTCTGTATCTCATCTATGAACCCCCCGCAGGCATTCCAGAAGCTTATATTAAAGCATATTCCTTATATGAGAATTCAAGGTCAAGGCTTGTGGAAACAAAATATATTGGAAGTATAACAATCGAAAAAAGAATCATTATTAACAACAATCATTTCTTAAGGACGGAATTAGAATCTTTTATAAAATGAGCAATTTTTTTAAACGTTACATATACATATTTCTGTTTTTAATACCATTTATTATTATTACTAAACCAATATTAAATGGCGCAATTCCCTTTTGGTACGATCCTGGCCGTGATTTACTCATGGCTTGGGATAATTTAAAAAAAATATCGCTTATAGGGCCTACATCAGGAATTCCGGGAATTTTTTATGGCCCTCAATGGATTTGGTTATTAAGCATTGGTGTTGCAATCTCGAAAGATCCAAGAGTAGTCCTTTTTTTAATTATCTCTTTACCTTACTTTATAGGTATCCCGATGGCAATTTATTTTTTAAATAAATCTTTAATAGAAAAATTAACCGTTCCTGCCATATGGATCCTGACAATTTTTTGTTTTTCAAGTTATATTACCCAGATATGGAGTCCGAATCTTGCCCCGCTTCTTCTTTTCATTCTTTTGACACTTTTTTATAAAACCAAAGATATTCGTGCCGAAAGAAATATAAAGAGATTTACGATAATGGGACTTATTTACGGATTATTGTTGAATCATCATATTTCTTTAGGGGTTGTTTTTTTAGTAACATGGATAGTTTATTTTTTTACAATTTTTCTAATTATTTTAGTATCTTCATTAAAATCAAAAAAATCAAAGCACTGGATCCCCGCCTCCGCGGGGATGACACATTTCAAAAATTTGATTATTAATAGTGTCAGTTTTTGGTCGGGTCTGATGATCATGCTTTTACCCTTTTTTCTTTTTGAGGTCAGACACGGATTCATGCAGATAAAAAGTCTTATCTTTACGCTATCTCAATCGACCGCCGTGGTTGGACAAATTGGAATATCAAAATATGAAATAGTTCAGAAGTTTATTGAAAGAAGCAGTGTCGCCTTATCTATTCCTCAGCAATTTTCAATATTTGCAATCGCTCTGATTATATCGGGAATATTTTTTAATTTATTAAAAAAACGTTTTTCAAAAGAAGATCTGAAATTATTATTGTTTCTTGTATTAAACATACTTAGTCTATTCATTGTTTATTTTGGAACAAAGAATCCGGTTTGGAACTATCATTTTATTTCAGTCGAGGTAGTATTCATATTTTTAACCCTTTTGGCTGTTAAAAAAAACAGAATTTTGCAGTATGTTCTTTTTTCGTGGGCAATTATATTGTTGATAAGCAGGATGGTTCTGTTTAACCAATCTTTTATGAAGGAAAATAATCAGGGGGAATTAATGGCAAAAAAATCAATCGTTGAATTTATTCTAAATGATACGAGAAATTCGACTTTTACATATTTTGTAAAAAACCCGTCGATCTACACTTATGATTATGATTATATTTTCAGATGGATTGGAGAGAAAAATAAAAAACTTCCAAACCAAAATTCAAGTCAGGCGATTAATACCTATATTATTGTTCCCGAAGATGTGAAAAATGATAAAATAGGATTTACTTTAAATCGGACTCCAGATGAAAAATATTATACATCTTCCGAATGGGTGAGGGAAGACAAAACTATAATTATTAAGAGATTACACAAACAATAGATGAAGAGATTGATTATAACAATAATTTACGGCTTAGTTTTATTCGCCTTTTTTTTGTATTCATATGTCCTCATTGATCCCAACATCACTTTTTTTGATAGTCCGGTATGGTCCCGGTTTTTGGAGGCAGTATTACAAATAGGGTACTACCAGAGAAGGCTTTCATGGCAAATTTATCTTATTTTAGTCTGTTGTATCACCTTTTTTCACTTATATTTTATTAATCAGTATAAGAAATACGACCCGATGAAGATAGGATTTATGATCGCTGCAATTCTTTGTTTGTCGTATCCATTCATATCTCATGATTTTTTAAAATATATGTTTGATGCCAAAATTCTTACTCAATACCATCAAAATCCCTACCTTATGCGGCCGTTAGATTTTTCTTATGACCCTTGGCTTCGGTTCCTTCAATGGATAGAGCAGCCATTTCGATATGGTCCGGTGTTCCTAGCGATTATTATTATTCCCTCATTTTTGGCAATGGGAAAGTTTCTTTTAAGTTTTATCTTTTTAAAGATGATGTTCATGAGTTTTTATTTAGCAGCTGTTTTTACTTTACGGAAAATGAACAAGAAATGGGCGTTTATATTCGCCACTCACCCTCTTCTAATAGTTGACGGACTAATTAATGGTCATAACGATTTAATAAGCGTATCATTTTTAATATTTGGCATATATTTTCTTTCCAGAAAAAGAATACTTCCGAGAGTGTTTTTTATTTTATCGATAGGAATAAAATATTTGTCACTTCCGGCAATTTTTATAACTGAAAATAGAAATTCAATATTAAATAAGCTTATCTTTTTTTCATTATTAATTCTTCCATATCTACTTTTAAATCAATATTTAGGGAATAAGTTTGCAGCGGAAATACAGACATGGTATTTTATTATTTTACTGGGATTCATACCGTACTTTGAAAGAATAATTAATAAACTGCTTATTACATTTATCGGTTTACTACTTTCTTATTATCCATTTATTTTTTTAGGAAAATGGGAACAGATTAACGGATACGCCATAAAACATATTATTATTCTTGCCTTTTCACTTTTTAATCTTATTTTATTTTTTGTCATTCCTTCGTGGAAAAAAGAATTGGTAAGTTTAAAAGGCTATAAGCCAAAAAATAATTAAAAGTTCCTCCTGATCTTAATTTTATTTAAGACTTTATTTTCCGCTAATATTAATTCTATGTA
>CAZMBH010000021.1:9195-16334 GCA_964564535.1 uncultured Gammaproteobacteria bacterium | reverse complement strand
GTCAAAGTTTCGATGGTATCTCTAATAAAATTTACGTTTTTTGTTTCAACATGTTTCCATATAACCGGGACCTCTATTATTTTATAACCTAGTTTTTGACCTAAAAATATAAATTCAATGTCAAAACCTGCTGAAACAGATGATCCTTTAGCGATTCGCTTGTCGTGAAAAACCTGGAGCTTGTCAATTATCTTCAAGGCTGCTTGTTTTTCAAATAACTTAAATCCACATTGAGTATCTTTAATTCCTTTTAAACCGATGATCATATTCCTGATAAAAATCAAGCCTTTCGCCATAATTTTTCGAAGGATCGGAGCGCCGGCTCGGCTATCATTTCGTGAACCGATAACAATCTGACCTCCCTCTTTGGTTTTGTCTATTAATTTTTCAATTTCATCAATCGGAGTTGCCAGATCGATGTCAGAAAAAATCACATAATCATACTTGGATTGTTTAATACCCATTAGAACTGCGAAAGCCTTTCCTTGGTGTGAGTTTTGAATAAGACGGAACTTCGGATATATTCTTAAATACCTATTTTTTATTACGGTTTTTGAAGAGTCATTTGAACCGTCGTCAACAATAAGAACTTCAAAGAATCTTTTATCGGAAGCAGTGTAATTTCCGATTTTATCGAGAACTCCTTTTTGAATATTTACCTCTTCGTTATAACACGGAATTATTAAAGAAATCTTCATTATTTTATTAATTTATATATTTTAAGCCCTTCCACATCCCATTCATCGGCTATTTTAAAACTTCCGAACATTGTTACGTTCCATGATCTTGTTTTATATGGATCGCATGGGTTTCCACAGATGACAAACATTTGGTTCGTTACTTCTCTTAACTCTCTGTTTACCGGACGTTTTCCGCTAAGTTCGAGAAAATAAAGATACGCGTCTTCTTGCCAACCGTCAGGTTGGACGGCAAAATTAAATGGAGCCGAACCAATTTTTTGATCAAGAAATGCTGCGACTTTTTTTGAATGTTCAATTTGATTAAGTTGGTCAACGTAAAAAAACTTATATCCGGGTGTTTGAAGATATAAATAAAAAGATAATACAGATATCAAAAGCACTTTCCCGAATAAAGTAAAGAAATTTTTTGACATTAATAAAGCAATAACTGCAAAATAGAACGGATATACTATTCCGAAATAATGAGCGTGTTTTGGGCCCGGATACATAGAAACTCCGATGATCGACAAAACAAGAAAAACAAATAAAGTATTTTTTTTATCTACCAGTATTTTTACGGAACGGAATAAAGTTAAAAAATAAATAAATAATATAAGACCAATGATAGTAGTGATAATTTGCGGGACACTATGATTAAAGGTATATTGATTCAGAAAATTAAAAGCACCAAATAGATTAGCAAGACTGTTAGAGCTGATCGTATTTGGAGTTGTAATCAGATTAATAAAACTTTTTACATTTAAGAAGTTATGTTTAAGGTCAAAAATAATAAGCGGTGCTGTCCCCAATACAAATGCTGCGATCGAGACAAATATTCCAACAATATATTTTTTAGCATTTTTTTTAAAGTTTAAAATGTTGGCTATAAAAAGTATTCCTGATGGGGGGATTAAGATTAAAGCAAGATAATGGAGCTGCATCGAAAATGAAAGCATTATTCCAAACAAAGCAAAATAAATGTAACTTTTTTTTTCAAAACCTAAGACAAGCAGAATATATGTTATCAGAGCAAAAAGGGGAAGAAGGTTCGGGTTCCAGGAGAACCGGGAAAAATCAACCATAATTGAAGAAAATGCGATTAAAAATGATGATACAATTGCAGTTTTTTCATCAAATATTTTTTTTATTACTAAATAATTAACTGGTATAAAACATATAGAAAAAAATGCGACACCAAAAACCAAGCCCACCGGTTGAAATCGGAAAAGCCAAAACCACGGAGCGATAAAGTAATAATAGAACGGGCCCAGGAATACATACCCGACTGATGTTGGAGGTCCAATGGCTGTAAAATGTTCAAATGTCGCTAAACGTTTGATTATTATTGCATCCCGACCCTGATCGGCTAAAAATGTCGCATATCTTTCCAAATTGTATAAGCGTAAGAACGTGGCGACTAATGTTAATACAAGAATAATTAAGATTCCCGGGTGTTTTTTAATAAAATTTAACACAGTTTTCATATAATGCTATATAATTGACATTAGCTCTTTTATGAAATTATACAACATACTTCGTCCGTATCTTTTAATAATAGCGGTAGTTTTAATCTCTTCATTGGTGCTGTGGCTTCCTTTTATATTTAAATTAAATGGCTTAAGTTTTTTAGATATATATAAACATTATGACGGAGTTCTTTATATCATCCCTGCAAAGACACTTTATGAAGTGAACAAAATAGACGTACCTAAAGTTGGGTTTATTCTTTCACTTCCGTTGAGTCCAATTTATTTTGCCGCTCATTTTCCGTTATATCCGGTTTTGATTAGGACGGTTAAAGAGTTAATTCAGTTAACGGGTTTAAGGGTTAACGGGTTAGAATACCTTAAGTCAATGATTGGGGTAAATATATTAGCAACTATTGGACTAGTTTTATTTTTTTATTACTTCCTTAATAAATTTAAACTGACAAAAAAACCGATAATACTAGCTTTAATTATGTTATTTTTACCGAGGTTTTTAGTTGTTCGTTCAGTTGGCGCCCCTGAAAGCTTATTTATACTGTTGATCCTTATGTCACTTTTCTTTTTTGAAAAAAATAAATTTTGGCTGGCTGGATTATTAGGGGGATTGGCGACAATGACAAAAGCGCCGGGAATATTGTTATTTGCTGGATACGGATTGGTATTTGTTGAAAAAATATTGAAATCTGCCTTCGTTAAAACTACGGCGGACAAAGAAAAATTTAACTGGAACTGGCTGGGAATTTTATTGATACCGCTTGGATTATTATTGGTTTTTGGAATATACGCCGTACAGTTCGGGGACTTTTTTGCTTATTTTAACTCTGGTGATAATATTCATTTGGTTTTTCCTTTTTCAGTTTTTGATTTCAAAAAAAATTGGATAGGAACGGCTTGGTTAGAAGACGTTTTATTTTATTATTTTATGTATGGACTAGCCTTGGTTAACTTGAAAAATAGTAAATACAGAAGTTTTTTTTACTTCGGTTTAGTTTTTTTTATAGCAACAACTTTTGTACAGCATCGTGATATTAGCCGTTATTCATTACCTCTTTGGCCGATGGCATTGATCGCATTTGAGAAATTTTTTATTTCAAAGAAATTTTTGATAATTTTTTTAATTTTATTACCGGCAATATTTCTGTATGCATGGAACTTTCTTCCTTATAATGTTATGCCGATCAGCGACTGGGCGGCTTTTTTGTGATAAAATAATTTATGCTTAAATTTTTGAAAAAAAGATGGTATTTAATTTTGTTTGGACTACTTATTCTGGGATTTTTTTTGTATAAAAATAATGCCGCTTCAAAAGCAAAAAATAAGGTTGACAGCTATATAATAAAACGGGAAAATCTTAAGGAAGTTTTAACCCTGTCAGGAGAGATTGACGCCGAAGAAAAAGCTACTTTAAAATTTCAAACTTCCGGGCGGTTGGCCTGGGTTGGGGTTAAGGAAGGGGATTTTGTAAAAAAATATCAAGTAATTGCCTCTTTGGATCAGCGTGATTTAAAAAACCGAATGACTAAATATTTAAATACTTATGCCGTACAGAGAAATTCATTTGAACAAGGTAAAGACGATAATATTGAGGAACAAAATTCCCTGAGTCAAAGCATAAGAGATGAGGCAAAGCGGGTCCTCGAAAATAATCAATACAACTTAAACAATACTGTTTTGGATGTAGAGTATCAAAATTTAAGTCTGGAATATGCAAATCTCTGGACCCCGATTGAAGGAATCGTTACCCATGTTTCCATACCTTTTTCCGGAGTTAACATCACCCCGGCCGGAGCCGATTTTGAAGTCGTCAATCCAAAAACATTATTCTTCTCAGTTTCAGCGGAGCAGGGAGATATTATTAATCTTCAAGAGGGTGCTGTTGGCGACATTAGTTTTGATGCGTTTCCTGAGAAAAAATTTAAGACGACTGTATATTATCTTTCCTTTTCTCCAAAGGATGGAGAGACAGGAACGGTCTATGAATTAAGGTTGAAATTAGATGACGAAGCAGCTAGTCTTCCCTTAAGATTAGGGATGTCCGGTGACGTAGATTTTACGGTGAAAGAGGAAAATCAGGTACTATCGGTTCCTTCATCATTTATAAAAAAAGGTAAAAAAGGTGATTATGTCTACATTGGCAGTCCTGATAAAAAAGTAAAAAAGTATATCGATATCTCCCGAGAGATCGACGGAAAATACATAATTACAAATGGACTCCAAGAAAAAGAAGTTATTTATGATTAGACTGGACAAAGTTGTCAAAAGCTATAAAATAGATGAAGAAACCACTTTTTTTGCTTTAAAAGAATCATCGGTTGAAATAAAGGAAAAAGAATTTATTTCAATAATTGGTCCTTCAGGATCAGGTAAATCTACACTAATGCATTTGATAGGGTTATTGGACAAACCGACCTCAGGAGAAATTATTATCCAAGGAAGAAAAATTTCCCATCTTAATGATGATCAAATTTCGTCACTCCGTAACGAATTTATAGGATTTGTTTTTCAACAGTTTAATCTTATTCCAAAACTGACTGTTCTTGAAAATATTTTACTTCCGTCTTTTTATGCAAGAAAAAAACTGGACTATGATCCGCGGGAAAAAGCCTTAGGGTTAATTAAAAGATTTGGTTTAGAGGGAAAGGAAAAATCTTACCCAAATAAAATTTCCGGAGGACAGCAGCAACGGGTAGCTATATTACGGGCATTGATAATGGAGCCAAAAATGATCTTGGCTGATGAGCCAACAGGAAATTTAGATAGTAAAACAGGAAAGGAAATAATGGAACTACTAAAAACTTTGAATGAGGAAGAAAAAATTACAATTGCTATTGTTACCCATGAATCAGACATTGCAAAATACGGGAAAAGAATAATAAATGTTAAAGACGGAATGGTTGTAAAATAATATGGACTATTTTTTATTTATTGTTAAATCGGCATTAGAAGATTTCCGGAGAAGTAAAATGCAGACATTTTTGACTTCTTTGGGAATTCTAATAGGGGTATTTGCTGTTGTGACCTTAACTGCTATGGGGTTGGGATTAAAAAAATATATATCCGATCAATTTGATGCCCTAGGATCGAATACTTTATTTGTTTCTCCGGGAAAGTTGTTACAAAGCGGTGGATTTGGTGCATCCTCATTACTTGGAAACCGTTTTGATTTAAAAGATTTGAATAGGCTAAAAAGAGTCCGAAGCATAACTGCGATTACACCGCTTTCTTCCAAGTCAGGGACAGCTAAAGGTCCAAAAAAATCCGAATTTGTAACAATATTTTTTTCATCGGAAGCTTTTTTTGACATTTCCAGTTTTGAAATAGACAAAGGAAGATTTTTAGATAAGAGAGATATTGATAAAAGAGCCAAAGTACTTGTGGCCGGACCAAAGATTGCTGAAAAACTGTTTGGCTCGATCAGTGAGGCGCTTGATAAAAAAGTGTCGATAGATAATGTCAGCTTTACCATTATCGGGGTAATAAAAAGCAAAGGGGGAGGCGGATTTGGTGGGCAGGACTATGATTCTTATTTTTTTGGACCTTATACAACCGGATTTATCTTTGATCCCGATAAGAAATTTATCCGTTTTGCCATGAAAACTGATGAAAATATTAACATCTCAATAGTGAAAGAAGAAGTGAAAAATGAAATGCTGAAAAGATATAAAGATGACGAATTTAACATTGTTGAACCGACGGAAATTCTTTCGGTAGTTAATGGAATATTTGGTATTTTAAATATCGTGCTTGTAGCAATAGCCAGTATATCTTTACTGGTAGGAGGAATAGGAATAATGAATATTATGTATGTGACTGTGTCAGACAAAACCAAAGAAGTAGGGATCAGACGAGCGATTGGTGCACGAAAAAATGATATTTTGTTCCAGTTTATTGTTGAAGCAGTAGCTCTCTCAATTCTTGGTGGAGCTTTAGGACTTGGGTTAGCGTATGTTGGAATTCTAATTGTCCAACCATTTTTTCCGGCTTATATGGATGTGACTTCAGTTGCTTTAGCTCTTGGAGTTTCAACTTTAATTGGAGTAATCTTTGGAGTTTTACCAGCCCGTAAAGCGGCTAACTTAGAACCAGTGGAAGCTATCCGTTATGAATAATTTTTTTGACAATTTGGACAAAAGAAAGAGCTTCGGCCGTTGTGTTTGACCCGCTTAATAATTGTTTTACAATTTATACAAGGTTTTCCTTCCCGTTGATAGACTAAGAAATTTCTTTGATGGTTTCCCCTTGAGCCATCAGGAAGAATAAAGGCTTCGTCCGCCCCGGAAGAACCGCAATCACGAATTCCATCGGTAATTGTTTGTTTAATAGTTTTATAGAGTAGTTTTATTTCTAATCCGGTCAAGGAATTTGATTGTCTTTGAGGATGAACTTTGGCGAGAAATAAAGAATCATTAGCATAGATATTACCTATACCTGTTATTAGGTCTTGATCCATTAACAATACTTTGATCGGTTTGCGGGTTTTGCGAGTTAACGAGTTAACGAGTTTAACTGTAAATTCTTTGGATAGAACATCGATCCCTTTGGGTTTTAACGGTTGATCACTCACCTTAATCCAGCCGAACTTCCGTAGGTCGTTAAAAAATAAACCAGACCCATCGGAAAATTTAATAATTACCCGGGTTGTGTTGGCAGGCATCTTATTTCCACCGGTAAAAGGAATAAAATTTTTGAAAATAGCATCGTTAATATCTTTTGAAAAGAGAATTTGACCCGACAATTTAAAATGGATGTTTATAAAGTTATATTGTAGGGGTCGGTCTTGACCGACCTGAGAAAGTTTTAGAACGAGCACCTTTCCGTAACGTTCAACGGAAATAATTTTGCGATTTAGGACATCTTTAATATTACCAATGAAGTTTTTTGGAGAGAGAATTTTGATTTCAGAAATTGTTTTGTTAATAACATTTGGTTTAAGTTTCCGTTTAATTGTTTCAACCTCAGGAAGTTCGGGCAT